>JAYSUY010000849.1:0-9631 GCA_043718855.1 Saprospiraceae bacterium
TTTTTTTTGCGCAGCAGAGCGCGGGGGTATTCGCTCAATGTGGCTTGGATATACCCAGCAAAAACCGCGAAAGCATCTACTTTTGCCGCTTTACCCACCGTAGCCCCGACGAAGGAGGGGCGAAGGCCGGTACCACTCATCTATTATTACCACACACTATGAAACAATTGCCCTCCTTTACCCGCCGAAGCCTAAGCGTAGGCGGGAGCCTGAGCACACTTATCCTCCTCCTGCTGGCCGCCTGCCAGCAGCCGAGCGACAAACAAACCACCACTTCCACCACCACTACCTTACCACCATCTGTGTTCCATCCTGAACAATTTGCCGCTCCGCACGCGGAGAAAAAACCCAAAGAACTCGTGTCGGCTTCCGGCGACAAGCGCACCGACGAGTACTACTGGCTCAACGAGCGCGAAAACCCCGCCGTGACCGCTTACCTCGAATCCGAAAACCGCTACGCCGACTCGGTGCTGGCCCCCACCGCCGCCCTGCGCGAGCAGCTGTATGCTGAACTCAAGGCCCGCATCAAGGAGGACGACCAGTCGGTGCCGTATTTCAAGAACGGCTACTGGTACATCACGCGCTTCGAGACCGGCAAGGAGTACCCGATTTTTTCCCGAAAAAAAGGCAGCCAGGACGCTGCGGAAGAAATCCTGCTCAATGTGAACGAACTGGCCGAAGGCAAAGCCTACTGCCAAGTGGGCGGCATCTCGGTCAGCCCCGACAACCGCACACTGGCCTACGGGGTGGACTACACGGGCCGCAACCTCTTCAAACTTTACTTCAAAGACCTGACGACCAACAAACTACTGGCTGACAACTTCGACTACGGCGGCTCGGTGGGCTGGGCTTTGGACAACAAAACCGTGCTGTACGACACGAAGGACAAGGTGACGCTGCGCAACGACAAGGTGTGGCGACATGTGCTGGGCACCCCGCAAAAAAAGGACGTGCTGATGTACGAGGAGAAGGACGAGACGCAGTACGCCTACCTGAACAAGTCGAAATCGGAGCAGTATTTTTTCATCAACTGCGCCTACACGCAGACGGTGGAGGTGCTGTACTTGGATGCCAGTACGCCCACCGGGCAGTTCAAATCGGTGCGTCCCCGCGAGAAGGATTTTTTCTATGACATCGAGCATTGGAACGACAAGTTTCTGGTGCGCACCAACTGGGACGCGAAGAACTTCCGCCTGATGGAAACCCCGGTCAGCGACCCCCGCCGCGAGAACTGGAAGGACGTGCTGCCCCACCGCGACGATGTGCTGTTGGACGGTTTCACGGTGTTCAAAGACCACTTCGTGACCGCCGAACACAAGGGCGGCCTGAGCCAAGTCCACATCGTGCGGTGGGCCGACAAAGCCGACCACTACATCGAGGTGGGCGAGCCGACCTACGTCTGTGGTATCGATGCGAACCCCGAATTTGACACCAAAAGCCTGCGCTACGGCTTTTCCAGCCTGAAAACGCCCTACACGACGGTGGAATACGACATGGAGAGCCGCGCCAAAAAGGTGCTGAAAGTGGCTCCGGTGCTGGGCAATTTCAACGCGGACAACTACCAGACGGAGTTCGTGATGGCTACCGCCCGCGACGGCGTGAAGGTGCCCATCTCGTTGGTGTACAAAAAAGGCACAGCAAAAGACGGCTCCGCGCCTTGCCACATGACCGGCTACGGCAGCTATGGCAGCAGCTACGACCCCTCTTTCAACCGCGACAAAATCAGCCTCATTGACCGGGGCTTCGTGGTGGCCATCGCCCACATCCGGGGCGGCATGGAGATGGGATACAAATGGTACGAGGACGGCAAAATGATGAAGAAAATGAACACCTTCACCGACTTCGTGGACTGCGCGGACTTTTTGGTGAAGGGGAAATACACCTCCGCCGACCGCCTTTTTGCCGAAGGCCGCTCTGCCGGTGGCCTGCTGATGGGCGCAGTGACCAACCTCCGGCCCGACCTGTTCAAGGGCATCATCACCGGGGTGCCGTTCGTGGATGTGCTGACCACCATGAGCGACGCGAGCATCCCGCTCACCACCGGCGAGTACACCGAGTGGGGCAATCCAGCCATCAAGGAGCAGTACGATTACATGAAAACCTACTCGCCCTACGACAACATGAAGCCCGGCAACTACCCGAATATGCTGGTGCTCACCTCGTTCAGCGACTCGCAGGTGCAGTATTTTGAGCCAGCCAAGTACGTCGCTCGCCTCCGCGACCTGAAGCAGGACAAAAACGTGCTGCTGTTCCGCACCAACATGACCGGTTCGCACGGCGGCAACTCCGGGCGGTTCAAGCGGCTGGAGGAGCGGGCGCTGGAGTACGCTTGGATGATGGGGCTGCTGGGCATGGATGGCTCCACGACGAAAAATTGACCTTGGAGTTATGAGGTTTGAGTTATGAGTTATACCACTGGATATGTCTATATCTCAGAGAAAATGCCCAGTTGAACCCTACATAACTCATAACTCAAACCTCATAACTACTTCCCGCTGATGCTCCATTTCTCTCTCGTTTTTTTGGGCGGTGGCCTCGGCAGCATTTGCCGCTACGGCATCGGTATTTGGCTACAACCTTGGCAAATTCGCTTCCCGCTGGCGACGCTGGCGGCCAACGGCTTGGCTTGTCTCGTGCTAGGGGTAGTGTTGGGCCTGAACATCAGCGACCAACTCCCGGATCGATATCGGCTGCTGCTGGCGACGGGTTTTTGTGGCGGTTTCAGCACTTTTTCGACCTTTACCGCCGAAACTTGGCAACTGGTGCAGAGCGGCCAAACTTCCACTGCGCTGCTGAATGTGGCAGCCAACATGGGGGTTTGCCTGCTGGGCTTGCTGCTGGGAATAAAATTTAGTGAACTATGAACGATGAAGTATGAACGATGAACTGTGCAACACTGCTCGGCTTATCGTTCATACCTCATAGTTCCTACTTCATCGTTCATCCTTGACTATGACTGACGAAATACTCGACCGCCTCAGGCAATTAGAAGAAAAATACGGCGCGATGGGCCAGGACATGAAGTCCTACCTCGATGGCCTGCTCTATGCCGACTACCTCACCTACTGGGACTACATCCACTTGGATACCCTGCTGAGTTTGCAAAACCCGCGCACGCCCATCCCTGACGAGCGGATTTTCATCCTGTACCACCAGATCACGGAGTTGTACTTCCGCATGATTTTGGATGCCATCGCCCAACTGGCCGACACCGAAGCCGGGCTGACGCTCGATTTTTTCAAACGCCAGATGGTGCGGGTAAACCGCTACTTCCAGCAACTGATCAATTCGTTCGATGTGATGGTGGACGGCATGGACCGCGACGAGTTCCTGCGCTTCCGTATGAGCCTGCTGCCAGCCAGCGGCTTTCAAAGTGTGCAGTACCGGATGATCGAAATCGCCAGCGCGGACTTGCAGCAACTCGTACACACCTCGAAGCGCGAACTGACTGCCGAGGTGAGTGATGTGAAACTGCTCTACTCCGTGCTGTACTGGCGCTCCGGCGCGACAGAGTTGGCCTCCGGCAAAAAAACGCTGACACTCAGGCAGTTCGAGACCAAATACTCCGAAGAACTGACCCGATTTGCTCTGCACTACCAAGCCTGCAACCTCCACCAACTCTGGTTGCGGCTCCCGGTTGCTGACCGAAACGACCTGAAACTCGTGCAACTCCTCCGCGAGCACGACCTGAACGCCAACGTGCGCTGGTCGCTCTCGCACTACCGCTCGGCAGTGCGCTACTTGGATGCCAAGCCGAAAGAAATCGAGGCCACTGGCGGCACCAACTGGCAGAAGTACCTGCCCCCCCGGTTTCAGAAGGTGGTGTTTTTCCCGGAACTGTGGTCGGAGGAGGAGAAGGAGGGCTGGGGGACATTTATGTGAGGGGGGCTTGGTGCAGCAGCATGGCTATGGTTTTTTGAACCCAAAGTGCTGCGTCAGCGTACCAACGTACAAGGTTTTCCCATCGGGGCCGATCACGGCTTGATTGAAAAATGCGTCGGTGGTATATGGGTTGGCGTAGCGCCCGACCACACAGCCGTGTTTCAGATCAATTTTGAGTATCTTGTCGGCAATGACCACATACAGATGGTCTTCATCAAAGGTCAAAGACTCCGTGTTATACACTTGCTCTGGAGAAAAGAAATGTCCAGACCAGATTTTCGCGCCGCTTTGGGGATCTAAAGAACGGTAAGAATCCGATTCAAAAGCCAACAACTTGTCATTGACATAAGCCAGCAACGCACCTGAACGCCCGGCCACCTTCCAGTCTACCGCTCCGCTCGCAGCATCCAGCCTGTGTATTTCAGTCTCTGTGGAATAATAAACGCGGTCTTGGTGAATGACCATCCTGCCCTTGCTGCCGCCATATAAACTTGATTCCTGAAAAGCCGGACCGCTGTTATATTGGCTGTTGCGAAGGTTGAGGCTTTGGTAATGATACCAATAGCCCGTGCCGCCTGGGCCAGATTGGTACAGCCCAGATGCTTGGATAAAGCAAAGCAAGGTGTCGCCAGTGGCCCCAAGCGCAAAACCAATTTCTGGAATGGCCTCATCATTGGTGGCGAAATTGACCCCGTAATGCCTCTCATATACTTGCTTGGACTGTTTGCTTTGGATGTCGCTGACGTAAATACGCACGGTAGCAGAGTCTGTACCCAGATCAACACCTCTCGTGATATTGGCGACCAAATTGCCGAACACGGCAAAATGATGATCCAAATATCCTTCGCCCGGTATTTTGAAAACAGAGTGTTCGGAAAGCGTATTGAGGTCGAAGTAGAAGGACTCACCCAGTGCTGGTGCTGGATAAAACACCTTTCCCCTTGCTGCTTTCATGTTTGCAAGTGGCCCTTTCTGCATCACTTTTTCCCAGATCAGGTTGCCTGTTTTCAAATCCAAAGCCATCAGCACGGCATCCACACCGAGGCTTCTGCTAACAACCAGTGCATTTTGATGCACAAAACCTATGGAAGGCAACTTGATTTCGGATGATTCCTGAGTTGCCCATACACCCTCCAGGCTGCTGGATTCGGTAGCCGGCATTTCGCAGGGAGGCTTTTCTTTGATGGGATCGTCTTTTTTGCAGCCAATCGGGAAGCAGAGACACAGCATGATACAGCCCCATGCGAGAGCGGGTAATTTGAGTGCAAAATTTCCGGTGAAAGTGAGAAAATCGGCCTTAAGGTTGGGGCATTGCGGAACACGGAGGAGTTCGTCGGTAGTCATTTTTACGATAAATGTACGGGCAATTACAGCCAATACCTTCGCGTGTTCTGGACAAGCGGATGTTTTCTATCCAGATCAATCACCACTGGCCTTTTCGTTCCTCGGCCATGCACCGATGAACCCGCCCACCCCCATCCCCGGTAGGATGCCCACCAAGCCCAAAACCAATCCGACACTGCTAGATGACACCCGGATACAGTTAGGCCCATTGCAAGACCCGTCTTTGTTTCCCAGAATCAGCCCAACCGCCAGCCCTGTGAAGAAGCCAGCCGCAGCCCCCAAAGCAATGCCTTTGCCCATGTGGCTGGGCGGAGGGGCGTAGTTGAGTAGCGGCACTTGCGTCAGTTTTTCTTTGAAAAATTGGCCCCTATCTGGGATTGTCCCGCCGGGCAAAGTGGAGTGATTCTGCAAGGGAAGCAGTACGCAAGACCTTGTGCCAGTGGGCGTTTGGTCTACAACCTGAGTGTCAGTACCCAGCAGGAAACTGCGCTTTGAGTTCTGGGCAGAGAGGTGGAGCGAAAGGAAAGCGAAGGCAAGGAAGATTGTAGCATACTTCATCGGCAGTCTTTTTTTTAGATAAATGCCTGTGCAATGGTTGTTTTTGTTTGGGCCCCGCCGTCTACCGTCCACTGCACCCTCACCCCTTCATCAACTCCGCCGCCGTCGCCATCGCCGACTCGCTTGGCGGGTTGCCGCTGAGCATCGCCGCGATGCTGCGCACCCGCTCATCGGGCGAGAGCAGGCGCACGTTCGTCACCGTGCGGTTGTCGGCCACCTTCTTGTACACGAAGTAGTGTACATCGGCGCGGGCCGCGATCTGCGGCGTGTGGGTGATGCTCACCACTTGGTGGCGTTCACTCAACTCTTTGAGGATCAGGCCCATTTTCAGCGACACGTCGCCGCTGATGCCAGAGTCGATTTCATCAAAAATCAGCGTGGGCAGCGGAATGGCATCGGCCACGAGGCTCTTGGTGCAGAGCGTGAGGCGCGAGAGTTCGCCGCCCGAAGCCACGTCTTTGATGGGCAAAAACCGCGAGCCGACGTTGGTGGCGAACAGGAACTGCACATCGTCGGTGCCAGTGGGCGTGAGCGCGGGCGTGTCCGCCGAAGCCTGGGCGAAGGAGGGCGTGTTTTCGATGGAGACTTTCAGGCGGGCGTGCGGCATCGAAAGTTGGGTCAGCATGGCTTGCACCCGCTCCTCAAAACCGGCTGGCACCTTGCGGCGGCGCTCGCTGAGTGTGGCCGCTGCGCTGCGCAGTTGCTGCTCCTGCTCGGCGAGGGCCTGCTCCAACCGGGCGATTTCATCACTCAGGTCGCTGAAACCTGCGGTCTGCTGCTCCAACGCATCTTGGATGTTCAGTAAATCAGCCACACTGCTGACGGCGTGTTTTTTCTGGAGTTTGTACAGCACGTTGATTCGCTCCTGCACTTCGGCGATGCGCTGCGGGTCGTGTTCCGTGTTGTCGGCCACCCGCTCGCAATCTTTAGCAAAGTCCTGTAAATCAATGATGAGCGAGTCCAGTCGCTCGCTCATGGCGGCCAACTGGGGGCTAAGGCGGCGGGTGCCATTCATGCTGCGGGCGATTTCCTGCAACTGCCCTACCGTATTTTGCTCGCTCTCGGCCAGCCAGTTGTAGGCCATGCCGTAGTTGCGCTTGATGTCCTCGGCGTTGCTCAGGCGGGCCAGTTCGGCTTCGAGGGTTTCCTGCTCGCCTTCCACCAGATCGGCCTTGAGCAGTTCGTCCAGTTGGAAGCGGAGAAACTCCATCTCCTTCGCGCCGTTCTCGCTAAGGTGCACCAAATCGGCGAGACGCTTGCGGTCGGCGGCGTACTGGCGGTAGTTGCGCTGGTAATCCTTGAGCAGCAGCGCGTTGTCGGCCAGCGCATCGATCATCCGCAACTGGAAGTTCACATTGTGGATGTCGAGCATATCGAACTGCTGGTGCAGATCGATGAGTGACTCCGTGAGGCGTTGCAACACCTGGTTGTTCACCGGCGTGTCGTTCACGAAAGCGCGGCTTTTTCCCGCAGGGGAAAGTTCGCGGCGCACCACCACCTCCGTGTCGTAGTCTAATTCGTGTTGGGTAAAAAACTCGCTGAGGTCGTACTGCGCCACGTCAAACCAAGCTTCCACCACACATTTCTCCCCTTCGTTGTAAAAAACCTTCATGTCGGCCCGCTCGCCCATCACCATGCCCAGCGCGCCGAGCAGGATGGATTTGCCCGCGCCAGTCTCGCCGGTGATGATGGTGAGCCGCTCGGAGAAGTTGATTTCGAGTTCGTCGATCAGCGCGTAGTTGCGGATGTTCAGTCGTTTCAGCATTTTGGCTGCCGTCTAATTTTTGAGCAAAAGTAGCGCAAATGGTGAAAGTAGTTTGCAGGCGACATTTTTTGTTTTAAAAAAGCGTGTTATACACGGATAGGATTTGAACGCCGAAACGACCGATACCGCCCATACCACCGCCCACACCACCGCCCACACCTGTGGTTGCCGCCTCTTGCTTCAAATTCAAAATCATCACTCCTTTCGGTGGTGTCGGCGGTGTCGGTTGTTTCGGTGTTCAAACTTACATAGCGCGTACAACCCAACACAAAACCCGCTGCGGAGCAGCGCAATCCGAATCAGAAAGCCGACTTTTGCCCCTCCAATCCGAAACCCGAAACCCGCCCACTTTGTCATGTCAGATATTTTCGAGAAAGTCCAGCACACCATCGCCGCCATCGCAGCCGAATCGCCCGTAGGGGCCGAAGCAGTAGAGCAGTTCCGCATCCGCTACCTCGGCAGCAAAGGCGAGGTGAAAGCGCTGATGGAAGAAATGCGCAACATCCCGAACGAGCGCAAACGCGAGTACGGCCAACTGATGAACACCCTCAAACAGCAGGCGGAGGAGAAGCACCAGTCGCTCCGCAAGGCCCTCGAATCTGCCACCGACGGCACTTCCGCTGCCCACCTCGACCTCACCGCGCCCGGCGAATCGCTGCCCACCGGCTCGCGCCACCCCATCGCGCTGACGCTCAACCGAATCGTGGACATTTTCACGCGCATGGGCTTTGCGGTGGTCGACGGCCCCGAAATCGAGGACGACTGGCACAACTTCACGGCGATGAACACGCCGGAGGACCACCCGGCGCGGGATATGCAGGACACGTTTTACATCGTGGACGCGCCCAAAATGCTGCTGCGCACCCACACTTCGCCAGTGCAGGCGCGGGTGATGGAAAATCGCAAGCCGCCCATCCGCATCATCGCGCCGGGGCGAGTGTACCGCAACGAGACGATCTCGGCCCGCAGCCACGCGCAGTTTCACCAAGTGGAGGGGCTGTACATTGACCGGGGCGTGTCGTTTGCCGACATGAAGCAGACGCTGCTGCACTTTGCGCAGGAGATGTTTGGTGCGCCCAAAATCCGGCTGCGCCCTTCGTTTTTCCCCTTCACGGAGCCTTCGGCGGAGATGGACGTGTGGCTGGGTACCGAAACGGAGGAAAATAGCCGCCTCACGAAAGGCACCGGCTGGCTCGAAATATTGGGCTGTGGCATGGTGGATCCGCAGGTGCTGCTCAACTGCGGCATCGACCCAGTGGAGTACAGCGGTTTTGCCTTCGGCATGGGCATCGAGCGGCAGACGCTGCGGCTGTTTAACATCCCCGACATCCGTATGCTGTTCGAGAACGACGTGCGGTTTTTGAAGCAGTTTGCTTCGTACAGCCATTAAGCCCTGTTTTTGTCAAAAATTACAAGTCCATGCAAGCAGCCGTCGCCTACCAGATTAAAAAAACTCCCAAAAAAATCATCGTCACGCTTGACCGAAGCATGATTGACGAGCAGGTGCTGGCCGACTGGTTGAACTTCTTGCGCCTGGAATACTTGATCGGCAAAACCAATTTTGGAGCGGCAGTGGGGCATATCAAAGGCGACGCTCCAAGCCCAACAAAATTTGACTATGCTGCTTATCGATCCCGTATTTTGAATCTCGGTGTGTGGACGGACGAAGACATCACTACCATCAAAGAAGCCCGCCAACAACTTAACAACTGGCAAGTCAAAGAATGGTAGTTGATTCCACGATCTTCATCGAGCACCTCCGGTCGAGAGACCGTGCAAGTACGGCACTGGCGAATTTGCCAGCCGACTCGATTCTCTACGTCTCTGCCGTTATAGTTTTTGAACTTTTCTGTGGCGCAACTGACCCCAGCAAACGACAGGATGGCAAACGCTTCTCTAAGATGTCCTCATACTTCCCGTCAACTTTGAAACGGCTATGGTGGCTGGTGAAATCTTCCGTGACCTTCGCAGCCGGGGCCTGATGATTAGACCTTATGTGGAAAAATTGATTAAACACCTGCGCTCTTGCACGAGGAGTAATTTCGGATCGGGCTTTTGACTCTCAAGTTGTGCAAGGCGCAA
>JAYSUY010000850.1:0-3403 GCA_043718855.1 Saprospiraceae bacterium
CTTAACCGCACACCTACCCACCTACCCATGCGAACATTCATCTCCCACGCCTCCAAAGACGACACCTTCGTCAAATCCCTTCGCCAAGCACTGGAATCCCACCAAGTGACCGTTTGGGCGGACTCCCGCGAACTCCGCCCCGGCGATTTGCTCCAACCCCAAATTGAGCAAGCCATCCTCGACCACGACTATTTTTTTCTCGTCGTGTCCAACAATACTTTCCAGTCAAAATGGGTGAAAAAGGAGTTGGAGTTTGCCAAAACCTGCCAAAAACGCGTCGTCGCACTGCTGCTCGATGGACAGACGGTTGGTGCGCTGGCTTGGCTTTTTGACGAAGAACCCGTCGCCATTCAAGTCTCTACCGCGCCCGGCGGCCTGCAATCGGCCATGCCCCAAATCCTCACCGCGCTCGGCCTGCGTGCGCCCGACGATGCCACCCCAGCCACCGAAGCCGCCGAACCGCCCGTCAACGAACTTACCCTCGTGCTCGAAGACCCGCGCCTGTACACCGAAGGCGGCCTGCGGCGCGGACAGGCACGGGCGCATTTTGAGATGAAGCCCAGCGACGGTGGCGAGGCCGTCACGACCGATGCCTTCGATTTCATCTGCCCGCTCGGCCCCATCGAAGCGGGGCGCTTGAAGTGGTACATCGAGGATTTCCCGCAGGCCGTTTTTTTGGAAAAAATGCTCGGTCGCGGCCTTGAATTGGAGCAGGAAATCTCCGAGTGGGGCAAAAAACTTTTCGACGCACTGACCGAGTCGCGCGAAGCCTATAAACTCTTTTTGGCATGGGAAAGCGACGAAGTTTTGCAACGGCGGTTCTCGGTGATGTTCCGTTTTTTCAACGAAAAAGACCTGCCCGCCGAAAAACAGGAAGCCGTCAGCATCCTCATGGCCACGCCTTGGGAAATCCTGCACGACGGCATCGGCTACCTTTTTCAGGGCAAAAAACCCGTGCGGGTGCGGCGGCGGATGCCCAACCGGGGCAAAAAAGCCAGCCTCGAACCCCAAAACAAACTCCGCATCCTGCTGCTCAGCCCTCGCCCCGACGACCAGCAGGCGGGCTACATAGACCACCGCGTGTCGCCCAGAGCACTGCTCGAAGCGACCGAGCCGCTGGGCGACTTGGCCAAACTGACCCTGCTCGAACAGCCCACGTTTGCCGCGCTCTGCGCCGCCATCGAAGCCGCCGACCGGGCCGGGGAGCCTTTTTCGGTGGTGCATTTTGACGGGCATGGCGTGTTCGACCCGCACCGGGGACTCGGCGCACTCTGTTTTGAAAGCAACGAACCCGCAGAGCAGGCCAAACTCGACCACCGCAAAACCGACATCGTCCACACCGACCAAATCGCTGCCGCGCTGCGCGGCTTCCGGGTGCCGTTTTTCTTTTTGGATGCCTGCCAGTCGGCGATGGCAGACAAAAACCCGACCGGCTCAGTGGCCGCCACCTTGCTCGAAACGGGCGTGGCTTCGGTGGCCGCCATGTCGTACAGCGTACTGGTGGCTACTGCCAGGCAATTTGCCAAAGCATTTTACGCGGCACTGGCGCAGGGATCGCGCATCGGCTCGGCCATGCTGGCGGGGCAACGCGCCCTGCACGACGACCCCGTGCGCGGCCACCTGCCCGGCAACGAAAAACTCCGCTTGCAGGACTGGTTCGTGCCGGTGCTTTTTCAGGAGGAAAAAGACCCGCAATTGGTCAAAAAAATACCCGGATTGGCCGCGCAGCACATCCACGCCGCGCAACGCCGCGCGAGCATGGGCGCCATGCCGCCCGCCCCGGCGCACGGTTTTGTGGGCAGAAACCGCGAACTGCTGGCCCTCGAACGGCTGCTGCTGCGCGAACGCTACGCCGTTTTGGTCGGGCAGGGCGGCGCGGGCAAAACCACGCTGGCCACCGAGGCCGCCCGCTGGATGCACCGCACCCGGCGTTTCGAGCGGCTGGCTTTTGTGTCGTTTGAGTTTTTGAGCGACACCCGCGCCGCGCTCGATGCGCTCGGCAAGCAGTTGGTCAGCCCAGATTTTTCGGTGGCGACCTTTGAAAACGAGGAAAAAGCCATGCTCCTCCTTGACCGCAGCCTGAATGAGTACGCCACGCTCATCGTGCTGGACAACCTCGAACGCCTCACACGCCTCACCCCCGACCCCTCTCCAAAAGGGGAGAGGGGAGACGACTCTCCAACAGAGCAGGGAGCCGCATCAGCGACTCCCATAACTCCCCTCTCCCTTTTTGGAGAGGGGTCGGGGGTGAGGCCCCCTTTTTTCAGCCGATTGCTGCAAAGCAGCCCCCGCACCCGCCTCCTCCTCACCACCCGCGAGCGACTGCCCGCCCCCTTCGATGCTGGAAAAAACCACCGCCACCTCGGCCAACTCGACCCCGGCGATGCCCTGCGGCTCATCGCCGAAGTGCGGAAACAGGAAGGACTGGAGGACGACCCCAGCATGAACCTCGAAGACTTGGAACACGCTTTCGGTACGCTGGCCAAGCGCGTGAACTACCACGCCCGCGCCCTCACCCTGCTGGCCAAAACGATACCGAGAGACGGCGCAGCACTCACCCAACTGGATGCCGACCTCACCCACCTGATGGCTGATTTGGAGCGAAAACACCCCGGAGAGCGTGAAAACAGCCTCTTCGCCAGCCTCGAACTCTCGTTGCGGCGGCTACCGGAGGAAGTACGAGCAGTAATGGATGCGCTGGCGGTGTATCACGGCGGGGCGGATGTAGCGACTTGGGCAATGGTGGCTGAGCGCGAACAGGAAGAAGTTGCCCAAGCGGGCATGGCTTTGGTGGCCGTCGGGTTGGCGGAGTATGCCTACGACAAGCCACCCTACTATTTCAAAATAGACCCCGCTTTACCCGCCTACCTCAGCAGCCTGACCTCACCTGAACTGCTGGCCGCCCGGCGGCTGCGCTGGCAAGAAGGCATGGTGCAGTTGACCGGTTTTTTGTACCAGCAACAAAACAAAGACACCCAACTCGCCTACGACCTCTGCTTTTTGGCGGAAGCCAACCTACTGGCTATGCTAGCGGCTTTGGATGACACGGCCAGCCCAGAGGAAATCGTGGATGTAGCAGGAAGTATAGAAAGCCTTTTTTCCAATCTGGGCCGCCCACAGGTGCTGCTGTTTGCCCAAAAAACAAGGGAAAAAGCGGCACCGGGGATGAGTGCATGGAGCCATGCGCAATTTAACCACCAATCTGCCACGGTGGATAGGCACTTGGAGCAGAGCAATCTGCCCGCCGCGCTGCAATTGGCAAAGGCCGTTTTGGAGCAATGCCAGCGGGCGGGCAACCACGCCTACCCCGAAGCGCCTTACGATGTGGCGATGGCCAATCTCAGGTTGGGCAGGGTGCTGAAAGAGAGCGGACAACCCGACAAGGCGCAAAACTTCAAAGAAC
>JAYSUY010000086.1:0-20270 GCA_043718855.1 Saprospiraceae bacterium
ATTCAAAACTAAAAAGTCTGCGGCCATCATTAGGGCTGTTAGTTTGTGGAAAACCGCGCAACTGAAATCGCCTCTTCGGTTATCCCCAAACGTTACCCATTTTATCCACTGGATATGCCCAGAACGAGTCATTTGAAGTCAAGAGTTTACGCCGTTCTCCACAGCAATGTGTACAACAACAGCACTGAGCGATGTTTAATTTTTCACCGTTCGGCCAAGTGTTAACCCGCGTTTGCAATGTGGATAGTTGTGAACAGGCGGAGTGCTACTTTGGGCCTTTAGCCTATTTTGGCACGTCTCGATGTGGAGAGCGGTGTATAACCCAGCAGTTCTCCACAGAATTATCCAGATGCGGCTGAATGTTTAAAGACTGGTTTTTAGTTTTTTAAGTAAGAAAATAAAAATCATGTTGGTAACATTTTTAAACAAGTCGTTGGTTGGGCCAACCCGTTCAATGTGAAGTAATTGTAAACTTAGGGTGTGCGACTACCCAATATGCTGTGGCTTATTTGGGCAGAAAGGTGGGAATGTTGGGCAAAACTTAAAACAAATTTGCGAGCCAAGCGCACCAGATGTCAAGTACGAAGGCTTCGCATGGGGCCATCTAATTTTCCGTTCTTTGCCTCGCTTTTCATCACTCTTTTTCACCCTAAGTATCTCGCTAAAATTAGTTCAGGTGATCTCGCAAAAGCGCAGCATTTTGATTTTTACGGCTCTGAGCCTTTGCGACATATTTGTGTCGGGGTACTTAATTTCTGTTTGCACATGGCTTGGATTGCGCTCGAAGGAATGACCTTTCATGCTTTTCATGGTGTACATGAGGCCGAGCAGGTGCTCGGCTGCGAGTACAAAGTGAACGTATATGTCAAAACCGGCATCGCGCAGGCTGCCGCTACCGACGATGTGGCGGAGACGGTGAACTACGAATCCATCTTTCAGATTTGCCGTTTGGAGATGGATCATCCACGCAAACTGATTGAGAGCGTGGTGGAAGGCATCGCTGCGCGGATGAAGCACCAGTTTGCCACGATGCAGGCGCTACGCATTCGGGTGTACAAGTTGCATCCGCCCGTAGGGGGTACCGTAGATGCTGCTTGGGTGGAAGAAGAACTGCACTTCACGACCTCCTGCCCACGCTGCAAAAGCACACTTATCTGCTACGGAGACGACAGCTGCTGGTGTCGCGCGGCCATCAATATACACCCCGCCACCCGCGAGACATTGGAGCGGCAGTTTGGGAAAAAATGCCTGTGTATCAACTGTTTGAAACTATACGCTGGCTGACCCATGCAACTCAAAACGCGCGGGATTGTGTTCCGAACCATCAAGTACGGCGAGACGAGCGTCATCGCCGATATTTTTACCGAGGAGAAAGGGCTGCACACTTTCATCGCTGGCGGGGTACGCTCCGCGAAGGCGCGGATGCCGTACAGTTTGTTTCAGCCGATGACTGTGGTGGATTTGGTGTCGTACTTCCGGGAAGGCGTAGGCGGCATGAACCGATTGAAAGAACTGCGAGCCGCTGAGGTGTTTCAGGCCATACCCTTCGAGATACGGCGGGGAGCGGTGGCTTTGTTCATGGCTGAAATTTGCCGAAAAAGCATTCACGAGGCAGAAGAAAACCCCGAACTGTTCGAGTTTTTGCTCGATCACTTGCGCTGGCTCGATACCACGCCGCATCCGATTGCCAACGTACAGTTGCACTTTTTGCTGGGGCTGTCGGCCCACTTGGGTTTTCAGCCACAGTTGGAGAACGACGATGACCGCGAGGCGCATTTCTTTGACCTGAAAGAAGGCACATTTGGTGTCGCCGCTCCGTCCAATCATACGCTGTATTTGCATCTCGCCGAAACCCGCCACTTGCTTCACCTGTTGCAGGTACCGCTGGAAGAGTGCCACACGGTGCCGCTTGATCGCACCGAGCGCAAATCACTGTTAGGCAGTTTGTTGCAATTTTACCAGCTGCACGTCACGGGTTTTTCGGAAATAAATACCCCAGACGTACTCGAACTCGTGTTTTGAAAAGCAGGTGCGCGAGGTGAAAATACTCTGGCACAGTAAGACTTGCTGCTGCCTTGATAACTGATAACTAACAACCGACAACTACCTTGGGCTGGCTTCAAAAACTACGCATCTTCTCGCCAGGCTATGCCAATCAGAAAAAACTGCCGCTGCGCCGTTGGGGCCGTATTGCGCTAACTTTGTTTGTTATTGTGCTGATTATCAGCCCTGAAATGCGCTACCAAGTGCGGTCGCTCATCGAATATCCCCTGCACTACAAGGAATACAAACATTTTGGCATCCGTATCCCCAATGGCTATCAAGTACACGGCATTGATGTGAGCAAATGGCAGCGACGGGTGGATTGGGCACGTGTGAAACGGATGCGGGTGGGTAAAGTCAGCGTCGCGTTTGCGTTCATTAAGGCCACCGAAGGCTCTTGGATCAAAGACCCCGAATTTGACATCAACTGGGACAATGCACGGCGGCAAGGCATCATGCGGGGGGCCTACCATTTTTTCTTGCCCAACATCAGCCCGAAGGATCAGTTTCTGAAATTCAGCCGTACGGTGAAACTCCGCTCTGGCGACCTCCCGCCAGTAGTGGATGTGGAAGAGGTGAAGGGCATGACCAAGGCACAGGTACGCAGCTACACAAAAGACTTCCTGAACCTACTGGAGAAGCACTACAAGGTGCGGCCTATCCTGTACACCAATCGCGATTTTTACAAGCAGTACTTCGCCGACCAAGAGGATTTTAAGGGATACCGATTCTGGATTGCCCACTACCACGTAGGCAATTTTGATATGCCTGGTGATGAAAAATGGCACTTCTGGCAGCACAGTGACCGGGGCAATGTGAATGGTATCAATGAGTTGGTGGATTTCAATGTGTTTAATGGCGACAGTGTAGCGCTGAGGAAGTTGTGTGTGCCTTGAGCGGGCTGTACAAGTTTTTGGTAACAACTTAGATACTCGCCAAACACACAGGATTGGCAAACGGGATGCCCCCCTTTTGCCTCTTGCGAAATTGCCGCTTTGCCCCTTGCAAAAATTGCCCCTTGTCTTTTGCTACTTCCTCCCAAACACCTGCAGGACATCCCCGTTGTTCGCCACCAGCACTGCTGACTTACCGCCCGCCATGCGCATCAGCCGGATATTCCGAGCATCCTTTTTTGCCCAAAAACCGCTGGCATAGTTCGGCATGACGTGGAATGCGCCCTTGCCGTCGTTGAGCAGCAAGGTGCCGTTGCCCGCGTCGGCTCGGCCCGTTTCCACCTCGATGCCGTAGTCGTTACCTGCCAGCAGCAGGTCGGGGCTGCCGTTTTGGTCGAAATCGTGGACGATGATGCTGCGCACTGGGGCCATCTGCGCCTCGTTGGGCAGGGCGTGCAGCACAAGTTTGCCCCCGCTGTTTTCCAACCAGCAGGAGCGCAACTCATTGGCCGTGAACTGCTGCGCCGTTTCCAATTCTTTTTTGGGAAAAACATCCTCCACCATCGCGTCGGCGTAGGCGGCGTAGCGCACGAATTTCTTTTTGAGCGAAGGCACCTGCTTGATGAGTTGGTCGCGGAACGGCACGGGGTAGCATTTGCCGCCTTCAGACCAGCCCATGAGCGGATCGATGCTGCCGTTGTTGTCGAAGTCTTTGGCCCAGAGGCGGAGCGGGGCGGCGGGCGTGGCGCGGTAGCGGGTGTTGAGGCCCGTGTTGCCCGCCACGAGGTCGAGGTCACCATCGCCATCGAGGTCGGCGGCAGCGAGTTCGTTCCACCAGCCGTTGCTCTGGTCAAGGCCGAAGGCAGCGGTGGCACGGGCAAATTTACCGCCCTGATTTTTAAATACTTCGATGGGCATCCACTCGCCGGTGACGAGCATTTCCTCCGTACCGTCCTTGTCGAGGTCGGCGAAAAGGATGGCCGTCACCATGCCGATTTGGCTGAGTTCGGGGGCCACTGAGTTGGTGGCGTTGGAGAATCGGCCCTTGCCGTCGTTTTGCAGCACGGTGCTGAACGGCAGGCGCGGGTACGCGCCCGGCACTGTGCGCCCGCCCACAAAAAGGTCAAGGTCGCCGTCGCGGTCGTAGTCGTGGGCCACCGCACAGCCGCCGCTTTCCGATTCCTTCGGGATGTTGTCGGGCGAGTAGGTCAGCTTGCCTTTCCCGTCGTTGAGGTAGAGGCGGTCTTGGTAGTATTTCGAGTTGAGCGGGGCCTCGTTGCTGCCGCTTGCCACGAAGAGGTCGGGGGCTTTGTCGCCGTTGGCATCAAAGAAAATTGCGTCGGAGTCCTCGTACAGCGTGTCCTGTGCAAAGGGTGCGGCAGAGAGGGCGAATCGGCCGTTGGACTGCTGGATGCCGAGGGTGCCAGTGGCATCGAAACTGCCGCCGGTGTAGAAATCGTCCAGCCCGTCGGCGTTGACATCAGCGACGGCGAGGCAGGGGCCTTGGTTGGAAAAACTGTGGGGCATGAGCCGCTCTCGGAGGAAGTCGTTGAAAGTATTTTCCGAGTTTTTGTATTGAAGGCCAATCTGTTGCGTGATGTCGGAGAACAGCGGCTTGTCGCTTGTCCCAAATGCTTTGAAGGGCGATGGGCCGGGTTTGGCATCGGTGTATTTGAGGGTAATCCGTTGGTTGGCGGGCAGGTTTTCGAGGGTCTGCACCTTGCCGTCGGGCCACTGAATGTATAGTTTTTCGGCTGTAGCGTTTTTCCCCAAACCGAATTGCACGATGTCGGTGGAGGTGGAAATGAAGCCCCGGATGGGGGTCGCGTCGGCGATTTGGCGCAAGCCGCCCGCTTCGAGCAGGAGTTGTGCGCCGATGCCGCGCAGGTTTTGGGCGGGGCCTTCGAGCCGTACTTGCAGGTAGTTGCCCGCGCCGGTCTCGACGGTTTTGTTGCGGTACACGAAGGCGGGTTTTTCGCTGTTCACCACCACGATGTCCTGGTCGCCGTCGTTGTCGAGGTCGGCGTATACGGCGCTGTTGGAGTGCGTTTTTTCAGAAAAACCCCAAGCCGTGCTCATGTCTTGGAAGCTGAGATCGCCCCGGTTGCGGTACATGTAGTTGTGTACCTGCTCGGCGGGCATTTTGGACACAAAATCCTTAGCCTGAGAAGTTTGTACTCCAGCTTTGAGCAGCGAGTCGAGGGTGTAAGTGTTGTAGTCGAGGTCGTTGAGGTCGCGGCGCTGGCCGTTGGAGATGAAAAGGTCGCGGTAGCCGTCGTGGTCGAAATCCACCAGCAGCGGTGCCCAGCTCCAGTCGGTGGCGGCCACGCCCGATAGGCAGCCGATTTCGCTATACGAGCCGTCGCCATTGTTGAGTTGCAGGGTGTTGCGCATCATCTGGTGGCCATAGCCGTAGCTGACCATTGTGTTGTAGCGCTCGGGTATCATTGTCGTGCCGGTGGTTTTTTGTTTGCGGTTGTGCTCCGGGGCCATGTCGAGCACCACGAGGTCGGGCAGCCCGTCACTGTTGATGTCGCCCACATCGGCCCCCATTGAGAAGTTGGAAGTGTGGCGCATATAGTCGTTGAGGCGGTCGGTGAAGGTGCCGTTGCGGTTGTTGACGAAGAGGTTGTCAGGCTCCACATAGTCGTTGCCGACGTACACATCGGGCCAGCCGTCGCGGTTGACATCCATGATGGTGGCGCTCAGGCCGTAAGCGTAGTTTTCGATGCCCGCTTTTTGGGAAATATCGGTGAAGTGAGATGCCGAGAGCGGAGCCTCCTCCTCCCTCCGGGGGGGCTGGGGGGGGCTGTCGTTGCGGTAGAGCCGGTCGGAGGTCCACTGGTCTTCTGGCTTTGTGATGTGGACGATTTTGCCGCCCTCCTGCTTGGCGCGTATGGCGCTGGTTTTGTCAAAATCTGTGCGGTGGTTGAGGAGGTACATATCCAAGTCGCCGTCGCGGTCGTAGTCGAAGAAGTTGGCGTGTGTGGAGGGGCAGTGCGCATCGAGGCCGTACTGGACGCTCTGCTCTGTGAAGACCCCTCCCCAGCCCTCCCCGTTAGGGGAGGGAGTGTTGATAAACAGCAAGTTACTGCGGGATTCGGGCGTGGTGCCAGTGCGGCACTGATAAATGTCGAGCCAGCCGTCGTTGTTGATGTCAACCACGGTTACGCCGGTTTTGAGACCATCTGGGGCGGTCACACCGGCTTTCGAGGCCACATCTTCAAACTTGAAATCGCCCCGGTTGAGGTACAGGTGGTTGGGGCCTGTGGTAGCCGAGCAGTAGAGATCGGCGAGGCCATCGTTGTTAAAATCGCCCACACCCACTGCGCCACTCATGTACACATAGTTGAAAATGAGGGGATTGGCGCTGCCATTGTCTTGTATGATGTTGGTGAAGTCGATGCCAGTGTGGGCGGTGGACATTTTCTCGAACAAGGTGGGGCCAGTGGGGGTGCTGGCTTCGCGAGCGGAATTTTCTGTTGTGCTGTTTTTACAGGAAAGAAAAATGGCGCACAGTAGGAGGGTGCAGGAGGCGAGGTGCAAGGTGAGGCGGTGCATAGCGTTGAAGTTGGCGAATTCGGAGGCGAAGGTATTCTAGAGCGGCTTCAAACAGTGTAAAACGTCAGCAAAAACACCTTAAACTGGTACAGCCTTGGGTTACGCCTATGCCGAGAAACGAGGAGATCATTCGCCCACTGCTCCATTTTTTAGGGATGTTGACCTGAGTAGTGGCAATCGAATTCGGCAGAAGGGATCAACATTGTACCTTGTGTCCGAATTTACAATCTCCTTTCCCATCTAAATATGAGCATACAAACAATTGCCCTAACCTTGTCTTTTTTGGCCACGATTACTGCCAGTACTCAAGCCCAAAACGTGCAGCCCAACTCCGAAAAAATCTGGAAGGACCTATCTCGGCTTCCCGAAAACCTCCGCGACGATTTGAAAGAATCTGCTTGGTGGAAAAGTACCCCAGGTGGGAAAGCCGCCGCGACTCGCCTTGATTCCGTCATCACCACCACCCATTTTGGCAGCGGCAAATCCTATCCACTCAACAAAAGCGTGTTTGAGTACACCTCCCCTCGAATGAGCGTACAGTCTGATTTTGTCAACTACGGTCAATGGATGCTGCAAAAGCGCACTTCGGTGACGCGCGACGAACTCAACCGCATCACAGAAGTGCTTCAGGAAGAACCTGATCCTGATTTCGGCGGCTTCCAAGCTACCACTAAACTGGCCATTTTTTGGCATAAAAAATCCGATACCCAAAGTGATTCCATCCTCTCCAACCGCTGGGACGAGCCGGAACAACAGTGGTTGCCCGTCCTGCGGCTCTACTCCTCGTTTGATCCACAAGGCAGAGAAACCGCTACTGAAACCTACCGCTACAACGACGACTTGCAGATGACCGGCATTCGGGAAGAATATCAGTTCGATGCAGCCAGCAATGTCACCTCCATCCGCCAGTTTCTGCTCAAAGATGGCAAGTGGGCCGTGCTCGGAAAAGTGGAATCCGCCTTCGATCAGCAGCACCGAGAAACTGCCCGCCAAGAAGATATTGCCCTGAAAGCCAACGAGTTCGTACCAGTGCGGAAACTCAGCCGCAACTATGATGCACAGGGTACGCTGACCCGCGAAGAGCGTTCAAAATGGAACGAGAGTTCCAAGCAGTGGGTGCCACTCAAAGCCGTTGGCAAGGGTGTCGATGCCAAAAAACGCTCGACTTGGACCATTACAGAATCTTATAAACCCAACGCTTTTTTCAAAAACAGGGTGGAAACGTTCCAGCGCAAAAACGACAGCAACACCGACCGAGAGGTAAAATCGGCATTCAAAACCGACTCAAACAAGTGGCAAGTGCTGTCTGAGACCCAGTATTACTACTCCAAATAAGCACTGCGTTTAGCGTAAAAAAGCGAACGCCGCTTCCATTAACTGATGGAAGCGGCGTTCGCTTTTTTACGCTAAATCAGGTTCACACCACCACATTGATCATCCTACCCTTGATGAAAATCACCTTCTTCGGGGTCTGGCCTTCCAGCCATTTTTGCACCTGCTCCAATGCCAGCGCAGCGGTCACCGCGTCAGCCTCGGTCACGTCGGCGGGCAAGTCCAAATTTGCGCGGAGTTTACCGTTGATTTGGATCGGCACATTGATCACATCCAATTTCAGGTAGTCTTCGTTGTAAATGGGCCATGTAGCGTCACAGACAGTGGCCGAGTTGCCCAAGCGGTGCCAAAGCTCCTCCGCGATGTGCGGGCCGAAGGGCGCGAGCATAACTACCAACGGCTCCAGCACAGCGCGTTTGGAGCAGTTGAAGCGGCGCAGTTCGTTGGTGGCGATCATGAAGTGGCTGACGCAGGTGTTCATGCTCATCCGCTCAATGTCTTCGGTCACTTTTTTGATGCAGGTGTGCAGGGTACGGAGTTCGTCGCGAGTCGGCTCTCCGTCAGTCACTGCCCACTGCGGGTCGGTTCCGGTAAAAAACAGTTGCCAGAATTTTTTCAGAAAGCCGCTTACGCCGCTGATGCCCTGCGTGTTCCAGGGCTTCGCGTCGGTGATGGGGCCGAGGAACATCTCGAACATTCGGAAGCAATCGGCTCCGTACTCGGTCACCATGTCATCGGGGTTCACCACGTTGAACTTAGATTTCGACATTTTTTCCAACTCCCACGAGCAAGTGTACTGCCCGCTGGCATCGAGTTTGAAGTTGGATTTCTCGAACATCTGCTTCGTGCGGGCCTTCTCCAAATTCAGCACGTCGTTTTCCACTGCGTACACGTCTACATGCAATTGAGTAAAAGCATCTGGGTTGTATTTGTAGATAAGGTTCTGAGAAACAAATAGTTGCTCGCTGTGAGGCATGTCTTTGGTCACGATGAAATCCTCGCGGCTGGCGAGCGCAGCGCGTATTTTTTCAGCCGTCACCTCTGGCTCGTTGATGTGGTCGGTCAGTTCTTCGGTGTAGAGCACCATCAGTCGTTTGCCGTCGCTGTTGGCCGTCTGGCGGATGCGCTGGATTTTTTCTTCCTGCTTCCGCGATGTGACTTCGATGACCAAATCGTTGGTCTCAAAAGCAAAATCGTACTTGTACTCCTCCTCGTAGCCAGGTTCTGAAATCGTCAGCGGCCCCATTTCTGCCAAAAACGGTTGCAGCACTTTGATCCACAGGTATTCTTCAAAAAACCGCTCTTTGGCCCGGAACACGAAATTGGAGCGACCGCCGATCATGCCCTGATTCACCAATTTTTGGGCAAATTCGCGGTGCGGTACCAAGCCGAGGTCATGCATGAAGTGGTTCCAAAAGCGGCTGTACAGCAAGTGCCCAGTCGCGTGCTCCGAGCCGCCAATGTAGAAATCTACCCGCTGCCAGTAGTCCAATGCTTCCCGCGAACAAAACGCTTGGTCGTTGTGCGGGTCCATGTAGCGGTAGAAATACCACGAGGAGCCGGCCCAGCCGGGCATGGTGGAGAGCTCGTAGTCGAAGGCTCCTCCCGCCGCCTCCGAAGGGGAGAGAAGGCCTCTCTCTTGGTCTTCCTGAATGAAGCCGGAAGGGGCACCCTCCTGGCTTTCCTGAACGGGGTAGAAAGCAGGGTTTTCTTTTTTAGAAGACCCGTCAAGCGTGGCGGTTTCTCCCTGCTCAGAAAGACCAAGAGCAGGGCCTTCTCCCCCCCTTTGGGGGGGCTGGGGGGCGCTTGGGCTGTACCTCCACCCCTCCGCTCTGCCCAGCGGCGGCTCGCCCGATTCCGTCGGTAAATATTTGTCCACCTGTGGCAGCACCAGCGGCAATTCGTCCTCCCGGATCAGGTACGGCACTCCGTCGTTCCAGTAGGCTGGCACAGGCTCGCCCCAATAACGCTGGCGGCTGAACACCGCGTTTCGGAGTTTGTACTGAGTTTTTCCTTTGCCTAAGTTTTTGCTTTCCAACCACTTAATCAAAGTAGACACTGCCTCCGCGTAGGTCATGCCGTTGATGAGGTCTGAGTTGATGTAGTGGCCCTCCTTCGTCGGGTCGGCGGCCTTGTCCATGTCGCGCTGGCCATCCAGAATCGGGACGATGGGCAGTTTGAAGTGCGTGGCAAAGTTCCAGTCGCGCTGGTCGCCACTCGGAACAGCCATCACAGCACCGGTGCCGTAGCCCGCCAGCACATAGTCGGCGATATAGATCGGCACCCGCTCGCCGTTGAACGGGTTGATGGCGTAGGAACCTGTGAAGGCACCCGTCACTTTTTTGGTTTCCGACATCCGCTCGATCTCCGAACGGGAAGCGGCCCACTTGATATACGACTCTATTTCAGTGCGTTGAGCATCGGTGGTGAGCGGGCTCACTAGTTCATGCTCCGGGGCCAGCACCATGAAAGTCGCGCCGTAAATGGTGTCTACGCGGGTGGTGAAAACCTCGATCATCGCGTTGTCGTGGCCCTCCTCCGCTGTGGCTACGGCGGACACGCCTTCCACCGCAAACTTGACCGACGCACCCACCGACCTTCCGATCCAGTTGCGCTGCTGGTCTTTGATGCCTTCGGGCCAGTCAATAGTGTCCAAACCTTCCAGCAGTCGGTCGGCGTAGGCCGTGATGCGCATGTTCCACTGGTTCATCATCTTGCGCTCCACAGGGTGGCCGCCGCGCTCGCTCACGCCCTCTTTTACCTCGTCGTTGGAAAGTACCGAGCCGAGGGCTGGGCACCAGTTGACATAGGCTTCGCCGGGATAGGTGAGGCGGTATTTCAAGAGGAACAATTGCTGGTCGCGCTCGCTCATGCTGTTCCAGCCTTCGGGAGAAATGAGGGGCGTATCGTCGTCGCAGACGGCGCGGATAGCAGCATTGCCGTATTGGGCAATGCGATGCACCAACTCACTGACAGGCAGTGCTTTGTCCGCGTTGAGGTCGTAGTAGTGGTTAAAAAGTTGCATGAAAATCCACTGCGTCCACTTGTAAAAAGCGGGGTCGCTGGTGCGGACTTCGCGGCTCCAATCGAAAGAGAAACCGAGATTATCCATCTGCTCACGGTAGCGGGCGATGTTCTCTGCGGTGGTGACGGCCGGGTGCTGCCCGGTCTGGATGGCGTACTGCTCTGCCGGTAGGCCGAAGGAATCATAGCCCATCGGGTGCAGCACGTTGTAGCCGCGTAGCCGCTTGTAACGAGCAAAAATATCGCTGGCAATGTAGCCCAAGGGGTGGCCAACGTGCAAACCCGCTCCACTGGGATACGGGAACATATCCAAGATGAAATACTTGGGCTTATCTCCCTGATTTTCAATCTTATAGGTGCGTTGTTGCTGCCACCATTGGCGCCACTTCGGCTCGATGTCGCTGGGCTTGTACTCCATGCTGTATGTGTTTGGCTCCTGTTGTCAAGTGGCTGGAATTCACCGGGCGATTTTGTGTCACCCAGTGAGTTCCAGCCGCTTGGCAACAGGAGCCGTATGTTTATTTGTCGTCCCCAAAAAACGCGAGAATTTTGTCGGCCAGTTCCATGCCTATGTACGATTGTGCCTCTACTGTGCTGGCCCCGATGTGCGGGGTGCAGGACACCTGCGGGTGGCGCAGGAGGGCTTCGCGGGGAGTTGGCTCGTTTTCAAAAACATCGAGGCCCGCGCCCATGACCTTGCCCGACTCGAGGGCTGCCAACAGGGCTTCTTCATCGATCACACCGCCGCGAGCGGTGTTGATGAGGAACACCCCCTTTTTCATCTTCGCCAGTTCGTCGGCCCCGATGGAGGCTTTGCCACTGCCGGGGATGTGGAAGGTGATGAAATCGGACTCGCGCAGCACCCGGTCGAGCGGCTCAGTGCGGATTTTGACCCCAAACCGGATGTCGTCGAAAGCGTGGAGTTGTATGGTGATTTCAGCGTCCTGCACGAATGGATCATGCGCCCGCACGTGCATCCCGATGCCCAGCGCAATCTTCGCTACCTCCTGCCCAATGCGGCCAAAACCGACGATACCGAGTGTTTTCCCTTTGATTTGAAAACCCGTTTCGTAGGCTTTTTTCAATTTTTTAAAATCGCCGCCCACTGCCAGTTCGCGGTTGCTGCGGTGCAGCATACGGGAGAGCGTGAACAGGTGTCCCATCGCCAACTCGGCCACCGCCCGTGAGGAGGCCATTGGCGTGTTGTATACTTCGATGCCTTTGCTTTGGGCGTATTCGAGATCAATATTGTCGAGGCCAACGCCGCCGCGCCCAATGACTTTGAGGTTTTTTGCGGCATCGATCACCGCTTTGGTGACTTTGGTCGCACTGCGCACTATAAGCACATCGTAGTCAGCAATGCGTTCAGCAAGTTCTTCTTGCGGAATTTTATCGTCGTCCACGATGTAGTCGGCCTCTTCGAGCAGGAGGCGACCATCGGGGTGAATGCCGTCGTTGGCCAGTATTTTTACCATGTTTTTGTGTGTTTAAAATATCGCAGCAAAGATAGTTTTAAAACAAAGAAACAACTCTGGCCCAAACCAAATTAAATAGCGGGCGCTTGGGGCAGCAAAATTTCGCATTGCCGTATCTTGCAAGCGGTTGCCGGTTGCTGCTGGCAGTTTCATCATCCCACTTGAGTCCCGGTTGAACGAAGAATCCATCATCCGAGGGTGTCTGCGCGGTTCGGCGCAGAGCCAAAAACACTTGTATGAGCGTTACGCCGGCAAGATGTACGCGGTATGCCTGCGCTACGCCCGCTCGTCGGCTGATGCAGCGGACATTTTGCAGGATGGTTTCGTGAAAGTGTTCACGAAGATGGATCAGTTCAATTTCCAGGGCTCGTTTGAGGGGTGGGTGCGGCGCATCATGGTGAACACGGCATTGCGTACCTACCAGCGTCAGCGGTTCGACTTTGAACAATCGGGTTACGAACACCTGCCCGATATGCCGGTGGACCCCGACGCGCTGGCTACGCTCTCGGAAAAAGAATTGCTCGTGCTGATCGCCAAACTGCCCGACGGATACCGCATGGTGTTCAATCTGGTGGCCATCGAGGGCTACTCGCACGCAGAAGCCGCCGAACTGCTGGGCATTCAGGAAAGCACCTCGCGCTCTCAACTCACCAAAGCGCGGCGGTCGCTGATTGAACAACTCGACCTGTTGGAAAGAAGAACATTGGAAACCAAAACGATTTGATTGACATGAAAAACATTGACGACATCCTCCGCCAACGCCTGTACGACACCGAGGTCGCTCCGCCACCTTTTGTATGGCCCAATGTGGAGCGCGAACTGCACCGCCGCCGCCGCCGGGCGTTTTTCTGGTGGTCTTTTGGAGGGCTGCTGCTGGCAGCGGGCATCTGGCAATTCGGCTTTCGGAGCGAGCAATCGGCAGCCGGAACCGGGCTGCATGCAACCGACCTTGCTCAGCAAGCACCAGATGTGAGGAGTGAGGGGCGAGATGTGATGAGTGAGGCGCGAGACTTGAGGGGGGAGGAACTGCGCCATAGTTTTTTAGACAAAAAAAGTACGGCTAATATATCCAGATCAGCAAAAACAGGAGTTGTCGAGGCGGCTGATAAATCTGAGGATCAACAAGTTGAAACTGCAAGCGTTCGTGCGTCGGGAGGAGCGGCATTATTGCCCCCTTCCGATGTTCGTGCGGCAGGCTCTGCTGATGCAGTCCTCGTGGCTGGTCCGGCAGCCGACGAGGCACTAGTGCTTCCGACGACTGCTGCACCAGCTACATCCAGTACGCTGCCGTTGGCAAATAACCTGTTGCGCACTGCAAAACTGCCGCTAACAGACTACTCGCTATTGGCCCAAAAACTACCCGTTGTCAATGCGGCCTTTCCCCACGCCAGAGCCAACACCCGTAAAAAGCCGAGCAGATACAAAAATTGCTATGACTTCAATTCACACCCCAATGTATTCCTCGTGGATGTGTACGCAGGGCCTTCGCTGGCGCGGAAGGATTTGCGCCCCGCTTCGCCCGAAGAATCTTGGTATCGTCAGCGCAGGTTGGCTACCGAGAGCAGCGATTGGGCTTTTAACGCCGGGGTGCGTGGCACTTTGCTGCTCAACCAGCATTTCCTGATCCGCACAGGGCTGCACTACGACCAGATCGTGGAGAAGTTTGAGTACGCCGACCCAAATTACAAGGAGGTGAACATTCGGCAGCGTTCGGTACTCGTCAATGGCACTTGGCAAACAGTGTCGGATACCAGCGTGAGTTATGGCGAGCATTACACCAAAACATACAACCGCTTCGGGATGCTCGACATCCCGCTGCAAGTAGGCCTGGAGGTGCGCAACCGGCGCAGCGGGGTGAGCCTTCAAGCGGGTGCATCCATCAATGTGCTGTTCTGGAAGCGGGGCAGCATCCTCTCTGTGACAGAGCAGCCAGCCAGTTTTGCCCCCGGCACTGAGGACGGGGTTGCAGTATTCCGGCCCCGCACGGGGCTGAGCGTATCGGGCAGTGTGCAGTGGTTTTACCACCTTAAACCGCGCCTGCGGGTGTTCGCCGAGCCGTATTTTCGGCAAGTGCTGCGCCCTATCACAATCGATTCTCATCCAGTGGAGCAGCGGTATGGTATCGGTGGCATCCGGCTGGGGTTGACGAAAATTTTGGATTGACACTTGATAAAAAAAGAATTGGTGCTGGGCAGCGAAAGATCGCCCAGCAACATCTAAACACATCAACACACCCTAAAAGCAACCCTCGACCATAAACCTACCTGACTCATGCGACCCAAACTTTTTCTTTTATACACATTACTAAGCACTTTGACTCTGACAGTTGTGGGGGGGTGTCGGAAGGATGTGGAGGAATTCAGGCCCTACCCGATCACGCTCGGCGACATCGCCCTGTTGATGGGACAGGTGCCAGACCCCGCCACACGCACGGTGTTCACGATGAACGGCGCATTTCCCGACACCACCCTGCGCACTGCAAGCGGGGTACGTGTCTCTCTGGCCGATACAGAGGAACTTCTGATGGACGACAAGGGCAAAGTCGTACCGTGCAGCAGTTGCCAAGCCCTGCAAATAGAGGTGACCGAAGCGCTCCGAAAAGGTGACTTGCTGGCGCGGGGCCTCGCTACCTATGATGCTGCGGGCCAACTGTTTGAGAGCAGCGGCGCAGTTCGCGTCACCTTCACTTGCGATGGCAAAAAATTGCAAGTACTGACTGGCCGCAACTTTAAAATCCAAATTCCGGCAGCCGCCCCAACCGACTGGAAGCTGTTCACCCACCCCTCGAAGGACTCTACGGATTGGAAGGATGCCGGGCTGGCATATACCGCCTATTGGCCCGGCCCGAACGCTACGGAGGTGAAGGGCTACGAACTGATCCTAACCTCGACCGACTGGGCCACTGCGGGGCGACTAATGAACAGCGGCACGGGAAGTTTTTGTGCCGATCTGCCACCCAACCTTAACCCCCAGAATACCGTTGTATTTATGGTGTTCAAAAAATCGAGGGCTGTCGTGCAGCTGAACGACGTGGTCGGTGCTGAAAATTTTTGCGCCAAAAACCTCCCCCCCAGCGAACAGGTACGCATCGTGACCGTCAGTAAATTTGGCGATCAATACTGGGTCAGCCAGTTGGAAGACGAAATTGGCCTTAGCGTATCGGTGAAGCCCATGAACCCGCAGATTATGACCGAGCAGCAGGTGTTGGATTTGCTGCGAGGATTGTGAAGGTTTCTGCTTTCAGGGTTGCTGGTTTCTCGAGAAGAACCAGTAACCCTGAAACCAGAAACCCAATTCAAGAATATCCGTGTTTAGTAATTTTGTAGTAGCCGAGCTGGTAAAGACCAGTTCGGCTTTTTTTGTGGATAAAATCGGCACTTGGTTGTGCAAATTTCTGCCTTGATGCATCCGTTCTGCGCCTCGGCATCTACTTTTCACTAACGCTTATTCACCTCACCAGCCCATGCGCAGCATCGTTTTTTTTCTTGCCCTCGTTTTTTTTCAGAGCCTCGGCCTTCGTGCCGAAAACCGCGTTTCACCCAAAATTACCGAAGTCACCGTGTACCGGAGCGGTGCCAAAATCAGCAGCGTTGCCACCGTGCGCGTCCCGGCGGGCAATTCCGAAGTCATTTTTGAAAACCTCTCGCCGTACTTCAACGCCAACAGTTTGCAGGTAAAAATCAAGGGTGGCGCAACCCTGAGTTCGGCGGTATTCAGTCTGCGCACCCCCAGCCCTGGACCAGAAAACCCACGCGCTCCGGTGCTGCGCGATTCGCTGATCTTGGTGGGCGACGACTTCACCCGCATCCGCGATGAGCGTGAAGTATTGCAGGGCGAAAAAAACCTGATTGACCAAAAAATGGCACAGGTGAGCACCACCACCATCGGCGGCAACGGAAGCACGACTTCGCTCAGTGTCAATGAGTTAAAAGAAGCCGCCACCTACTACCGCCAGCGACTGCTGGAAATAAAAGAGCGGCTGCTTCAACTGACCGTGCGCGAGCGAAAACTGGTGGAACTGAACCGAAAATTGCAGGAGGCTCTCCAAAAAATACAGCCCAACGCCGCCAATCAGACGGGTGAAATCGCCCTCCAACTCGATGCAACCAGCGCACAAAGCCTCGAAATCATCTGCACTTACCTCGTGTACCAAGCCAGTTGGTCGCCGCTCTACGACCTCCGCTCGGAGGGCTTGGACAAGCCGCTCCAACTCGCCTACAAAGCCAACGTGCGCAACGAAACGGGCTTCGACTGGAAAGCCGTGACGCTGCACCTCTCCACCGCTAACCCAACAGCCAACAACAACCGCCCGGTGATGTCGGTCGTGTTCGCCGACTTCCGCCCGGTGACGGTGTACAAGAAAATGGAGGATCAGAAACAGCAACAAGAACAAGTCTACAACCTCGCACAGACCCAAAACCTTGCCCAAGCCAACGATCTGGCACGGGGCAGAGCGTCTGAATACTACATCGACGGCATCAAGGTGAAAGGCAGCAGGGCACCTGTACAGGATTCGGACGATGTACTCGCATGGGCCGATGAGTCTGCAGGAGAGGAACTCGAGGCCGCAGATTTTGTTACCAATTTTGACCTCGAAAAAGCACAGGATGTACTCTCCAACGGTAAAGACCATGTGCTGGCAGTGGATAAACAGGACATCCCGACGCAGTACGAGTACCACGCCGTGCCCAAGTTGGACCCTGCCGTGTTCCTGCTCGCCAAGATCACCGACTACGGCAAGTACAACCTGCTGCCGGGCCTCGCCAACATTTTTTACCAAGATACTTACGTCGGCCAGACACAGATCAACCCCAACGTGACCTCCGATACGCTGCTCATCTCGCTGGGCCGCGACGAACAAATCGCCATCAAGCGGGTACAACCCAAAGATTTTACCGAGCGCAAAAAAGTGTTCAGTTCGACCGTGAAGGAGACATTTGCCTACGAGATCACAGTCAAAAATAACAAGTCGCTGCCCGTACACATCGAGATACTCGACCAAGTGCCGGTGTCGAAACAAAAAGAAATTGAGGTAGAACTGCTCGACAAAGACGGGGCGACCCACAACACCGAGTCGGGCAAACTGAAATGGGAACTTGACCTCGCCGCCAACCAGAACAAGCGGGTGCGGTTTTCTTACTCGGTGAAATACCCGAAGGATAGGGCGGTGAGTTTTCGGAATTGAGTTTTGACAATAAGATTTACAGGATGGAAGGATGAGAGACCCAATCCTGTCCATCCTGTAAATCCTGTCAAAAAAAGGCCTTACATCACCGAAAACTCCACAAACGGCAGCTGCCCCGGGTAGTCCGTCGTGAAGTGCAGCCCTCGGCTTTCGCGCCGGTGCGAGGCCGAGCGCGTGATCAGGTAAGCGATGGTGATCAGGTTGCGGAGTTCCATCAGTTGCGGACTGACGACGGCGGTTTGGTAAATCTCCTCGGTTTCTTTGTACAGCAAAAACAGGCGGTCGAGCGCACGTTGGCAGCGCACATTGGAGCGCACAATACCGACGTAGTACGACATGATTTCCTTCAACTCCTTCATGCCCTGCGTGATCAACACCATCTCTTGCGGATCAGTGGTGCCTTCAGCGTTCCAGTCCGGCACATCTTCCTGAAAATCCCAGTCGGCGAGTTTGTCCTGAATGTCCAGAAAAATGCGGTGTGCAAACACCATCGCTTCTAGCAACGAGTTGGAAGCCAGTCGGTTGGCTCCGTGCAAGCCCGTGCTGCTGCACTCGCCCGCCGCGTAGAGTCGGTGGATGCTGCTGCGTCCATGAGCATCCACCAAGATGCCGCCGCACATATAGTGGCAGGCTGGCACTACGGGGATCATCGTCGTCATCGGGTCTACGCCAATGCTCACACACTTCTCATAAATGGTCGGGAAGTGCGCCACGAAGTCTTCTTTTTCTAAGTGGCGGCAGTCGAGGTACATACAGTCCGTGCCGCGTTTTTTCATTTCCGAGTCAATGGCCCGCGCCACGATGTCGCGGGGAGCCAGCGAGAGTCTCGGATCATAATTTTGCATAAACTCCTCGCCCTCAGCTGTTTTCAGGATGCCGCCATGACCACGCACCGCTTCCGACACCAAAAATGAAGGATTGTCGCCCGCTGGGTTGTACAGTGAAGTCGGATGAAACTGCATGAACTCCATGCCTTCCACCCGGCCCTTGGCGCGGTACGTCATCGCCACACCGTCGCCAGTAGCGATCACCGGATTGGTCGTGGATTTGTACACCTGCCCAGCACCGCCCGTACACAGCACGGTGACGCGAGCCAGCAGCGTGTCAATCTGGCCGCTCTGCTTGTTCAGCGCGTAGCAGCCGTAGCACTCGATATCGGGCGTGACGCGGATGACCATGCGCCCCAGATGGTGCTGCGTGATCAGGTCAAGCGCGAAATAGTGTTCCAGCACTTTGATGTTGGGCAGTTTGGCGGCCTCCTCCATCAGCGTACGCTGCATCTCCCAGCCCGTCAGGTCTTTGTAGTGCAAAATGCGGTGTTCGGAGTGGCCGCCCTCGCGGGCAAGGTCGTACTCCGGCGAGCCTTTTTCTTTGTCAAAACGCGCACCCCACTCGATGATTTCGCGCACCCGTTCGGGGCCTTCCTCCACCACGATGCGCACGATGTCCTCCTTGCAGAGGCCGTCTCCAGCATCCAGCGTATCGGCGATGTGTTTTTCAAAATTGTCTTTTTCGCCGTCCCATACGGCGGCCACGCCGCCCTGCGCGTAGCGTGTGTTGCTCTCCCCTTCCACGGTCTTGGTCAACACAAGCACTTGACGATCAGGAAATTGGCGGGCAGTTTTGATGGCAAAAGTCAGCCCAGCAATGCCGGAACCAAGTACGAGAATATCAGAGTGAAGGCGCATGGAGCGAAGTAAAATGGTACAGGATGGTGGCTTATGTCAGTCATATTTTGCCTATGCCGCTCTTGCCAACTCGCGCATTGCAGGCACAGCATCTGCTCGAAGCGGCATCACCTGGGCCTCCAAAAGCCCAACGACATCCAAGGTTTGACCCGTAACGCTAAACACTTCGACGACATACCCAGCCGAGTGGTGAGCAGTGGCGGGCAGCAATTCCACAATGGTAACAATGTCACCACGCCGAAGCCCATGTTCTGGTACATCTTCGCTTAAGGCTACACGAGTGAAAAGCTCAAATTTCATCTTGCTTAAAATTAGGCATTGGAATCAATGTGATGAATCGGAAGGTTTGCAAACCTGCCTCTCGGAGCCATATTGTTTTAACAATCAGGCCATTGGATAATTGACCGACTACGGCAAAGTAGTCCCCAAAGGTATCCTCTTTTTGAAAAACCGCAGGTGCATTTCCCAATAAACCCCGCAGGTCTGTTTCCAGCGTTTGCCAGTTTTCCAGTGTGTATCCACCTCGCTCCAAAAACTTTGACTTGTCGTTCTGCTCGTGGAATACAAGCAGGTAACGAGTCAGTTTTTCCTGTGTGATGACGCTATCAGGTGGGATTTTCATAGAAATTGCTCAAATCTGAATGGTCTTGATTTTGGGCTTTTTGTCCTTCTCTTTCGGAGCAGCGGGCTGGGCTTTCTGTGGCTGCTGCTTGGCCTTTTCTTGCTGGCGCAGCCGTTCTTCCGGCAGTAGATCATCCTCCGTTCGGTTCAGGTTGCCATCGTCTTTGGGCATCTGATCAGAGCCCATGTCCAAGTCGCTGCCGGGTGTGCCGAAGTTGAAGAGGTCTTCAAACATACGGTCGAAGCCCCAAAAATCGCCCAAGCCGCCTGGGTTTGCTCTCGTGCTGTCGTTGCCGAAGGGCGAAGAGCGGAAAAAATGCATCCGTCCGCCGCCACCGTCGCTGCTGAAGGTAGTGGTCAATAAAGTTTAAGTTGTCGGATAAAGTTTTTTGAGTTTGATTCGTGCATCTTTTGTCCTGAACTGCCAATTAGCGCCCTTGTGAAGGAG
>JAYSUY010000851.1:0-3402 GCA_043718855.1 Saprospiraceae bacterium
GATGGCAATGGTCACATCCAGCGGCGGCAATGGATTGAACTCGTAGTTGCCATCGGGATTGGTGATCAGTTGTATCCATTCAAAACAGCCATCCAGCGTGCGCACCGTGATCCGGCAATCTTCTGCTGGGCCAGAGATGATGGGCGCGCGGCAAAGTCCGCCCGCGATCTGGCCCGTTATTTTCCGAGTTTTGGTGTCGCTGAACAAAATGCCAGCAATCGGGCTGTTCACGTTGGTCACGTCCCAAAAAGCGGGCAGGAAAGTATGGTCTTTGAATACCGGAGTGAGCGTAGCCGTCGTACCAGGTTCAAAATCAATGATAAAACTGCCCGTCGAATCCGTGAATATCTTCGGGCTGTAGCTCTCGCCGTTGACCAAAATTTCTACATTTTCGGCAAAACAATCGGTGTTGGCATAGCGAACAAAGCCTGACACAGGTATCAAACTGCGGTCAACGAAGTCCACTTGGTCCACCGATGTGACGCTGGGGTTCAGTGTCACTTGGCGGGTTTTAGGGGAAAACACGTGAGGCTCGGTCATTTGGTTGGGCGCTTGCGGTGTCCAAGTGGTGCCGAAGCCCATGCCCGATCCGGTCAGCACCGAACCTGCGTTGTTCAGGCGGTTGCCGCTGCCTTCGTCGAGGGCAAAATACACCCGAAGCCCGCGTTCTTGTGGGTTGCGCGAGTTTTGGAAGTGCTCCAAAATCTTGGGCTGAGAGAGCGTGGAGTCGTACAACGCCACTTCGTCAATCAAGCCGCCGTAGTAGTCGGTTTGGCTTACGCCGCTGGGTCTTGCGCCCAACATCCAGTCTTGGCCTGCTTCCGACCAGTTGCCCGTCACCCCGACAAACGTGTACGGCGTACCCAACTGCACCCCATTTTTGTAAGCCGTCACCGTGCGGTTGTTGCCGCTGCTATCCAACGTGAACGCCAAGTGCTGGTAGCGGATGCCGAGCAAGCCGAAGGTATGTTCCTGACCGTTGAGGTACATTTTCACATCGTTGTCGGTACCGTTGGGCGTGAGTTGCAAGCGAAAATCGTTGGTCCCCCACTTTTTGGAGAGCAAGCACTGTGTGCCATCGGGGCCGCTGCTGTTCACCCAGAGTTCAAGGGTGGCTTTTTTCGTCACAGAAAAATTGGGCAGCGTGGCGTAGTCCGACATCGGGCGATTGAACTTGAGCGCCCGGTGCAGGTAAAAGTTTTTCATCGGCTCCGCCAAAAACGTGATGCCGGTGCCATAACTCGCTGATTCGATCTTGTAGTAGCCTTCTTCGTTGGTCTTGCCGGAAGTGCGCACAGGTGGCCGGTCTTTGTCAAACTTAGCCCCGCAGAAGAAGAGTTTGTTGCGATGGATCAGGTCGAAGGATTTTTCGCCCTGCTCCTCGTCCATCTTCCAGTAGGATTTCAGGCCGGGTGTGAGCGATGAGGCCGTGCCTTCCATCACTTCGCCGAGGTCCAGTTCGTCCAGCGCGATGTGGTAAATGCGCAGTTCGTCCATGCGGCCCTGCCAAGTGCCAACGCTGTTGGTGCGCGAGCCAAGGTTCAGGTTGATGGCTTCTTGTATAGCCCCGTCGGTGGCCAGCGTAGCCAGCACACCGTTGATGTACAGGCGGTACTGCCCGCCAGCAAAAGTGACCGCCACATGGTGCCAGTCGTTTTTGGTGGCCGTAGGGAAATTAGCGGTGAGCAGCGTAGGCCCGCCCAAATCCACCGAGATGCCCTCCTGACCGCTCCCACTGTTCACAGGCCGGATGTTGAGGGCATAAGGCTGGAGTTGCAAGATGCCCGCATTGGCACCTGCAGTCTGCGTTTTTACCCAAAAAGCGATGGTCCACGCGCTGTCCACGGCGGGCATCAGGCTTTCCTCGCCCGTTCCGGTGGTGTCAGCAATGGCACCTTCGGTTGGTCCAAACTTGGCCGAAAAGCCCTGCATAGGCGTGAGCGTGACGAGCGCATTGGGTACCGGGTTGTCATTGAGGGTGCGCACCCAGCCCGTCACTACGCCATTGGGCACTTGGAAGCCGAGCGCTTTGCCGGGCAGGCCCTCGCCGTAGCTGTTGATGCCGCGCACCTCGTAGTTGTAAGGGCGGCCAGCGATGACGTTGAAGTCGTTGAAGTTTTTGGTTTTTTTGTCCACAGCGGCCAGGAACACGCCGTCGCGGTAAATCTTGAAGCCGTCGCTGGCCTGAGAGCCGAGGGGGTTGATGGCCCAAGACAACTGGATGCGGTCAAGCAGGTCGCCCTGTGTGGCCGTGACCGCTGGCGAAAGGGGCGGGATGAGGAAGCGCGACCAGAAACCGATCTGGGAGTTGTACTCCTTGGAGATACCAATACCGATGGTCGGCTCACCCAGCGAGTAGCTAGAGCGGTTTCGGGCGGAGTAAGCATCGACGGCGCTGCCGTAGTTGAAAAACACTTCGCCCTTGGTGATGGTCTGATCGGAGGGGGTGCAGCCGGTGCTCTGTGCAAAGACCGGCGCAGACAAAACACTGCACCAAAGCAGTGTGGCGCAAGCCAATATTCGATTGTTCATGTTCAAGTAACGGTTAGAATTTTTAAGAAAAAAGGAAAAACTCTACTCCGTCAATTGATGCGGATGTACACCCAGAAGTTCAGGTTTTTTGGGCGGGTTTCTGGGCCGCCTGTGTTTTGGATGCTGATGCCTGTGGTCCTAGAAGCCGTAGTTTCTGAATCGCTTATTGTACTGGCAGAAGCGGGCGCACTTTGACCAGCACAGCCGCACTTTGCCCCATCGTCTCCATTTTGGCGCGTATCACTATAGCCGTGTGTGTGCCCGGGGTCATTGACACCGTGGGCGTGCGATTGGACGGCTTCGCCCTGAAGCGTAGCGACCGCTGAACCGGAGGTCCTGCTGGGGTCATTGTCAGCACCGCCGCTGAACTCCTGCGAGCGGATGAATAAGCCGCCGCCATCGGGCACGTTCGCCATGCCGGTCAATGTATTCAACACGCTTCCTGCTATCGAGCGTCCGTCCATCGGCACCCAGCAGGCTCCGTTGACGGAAGCAAACTGTGCAGGGTTCAAGATGGAATGTTTGATGTCGCCCAACGCACCCGAACAAATGGTCGAGTACACCGCGAAGGAGTAGGGAGAATAGGAGAGTTCGGTGCGCGGAGTCAGTTCGTAGCTGCCCACTTTTACACCCAAGAAAAGGGTTGTGGCAAAATCGGCGGCATTCAGTGCAGTTATGCTGCCCAGATAGTGGCTGTAGATGCCACCGATCACTTCCACCGTAGCTGCTTCTTCCCAAAGTTGTGCACCCTCGGCTGCGTTGATGGCATTGTACAGCCTGAATTTTACATTGTAGGTGCCATCCCCTACGGTCGCTCCATCGGCGGTTTTCAGGGTGCCCTGGATGCTGATCTTAGGGTTCTGGGCTTGA
>JAYSUY010000852.1:0-9601 GCA_043718855.1 Saprospiraceae bacterium
AGTTCAATATGCCCGTCAACCGCGATCAGCAGCACACGGCACACGTCACTTTCAACACCGACCGCAGCGCCATGTACTGCTCGGTATGCAAATTCGTGAACAGTGCTGGCATCCAGTGCGCCCTCTATGTGCGCAAGCGCGAGGGCAACGGCTGGGGTAAAGCCATGCGGCTGCCCGATGCCGTGAACGCGCCTGGCTTTACCACTACCGAACCCAGTGTAGGCCGCGCGCCCGATACGGATGCCGATGTGCTGTACTTCGTCAGCGACCGCCCCAATGGCAAGGGTGGGCGAGATATTTGGTATGCTAACATCATGGCCGACAGTTTTTCGCGCCCCATCAATGCTGGCATTATCAATACTGCGGCAGAGGATGTGACTCCGTTTTACCACTCTAATTCGGGCATTTTGTACTTTAGCAGCGATGGTCAGCGTACACTCGGTGGCTTAGATGTTTACAAAGCCACTGGTCAGCGGAGCAGTTGGTCTGCCCCCGAGCACATGGGCGTGCCGATCAATTCAGGCGCAAATGATGCATTTTTTGCCCTTAGCGAGGACAGCCGTACGGCCTATTTAGCCAGCAACCGCGCAGGGTCCATGAATGTATCGGAAGAAGCCTGCTGCTATGATATTTATCGGGCTACGCTGGTGAAACCGAAGGCGTTGGTGCAGATTTTTGACAAATCCACCGGCAAGCCGCTCCTGTACACCACCATCCGCCTCATCGAGATCAATCCCGACGGCAGCACGGAGGAAATCAAACTTGACCTCGCCAATTTGCATGAGCGCGAACTTGAACTGATGCCCGGCAGAAAATACCGCCTCATTGGAGATAAAGACCGCTACACGAGCGACACACTGGATTTTGAAACGCCTCGTGCTGCGTGGAAGGAACCGCTGGTCAAAAAACTCTACCTCATGCCCGCAAAAGTCAACCTCATCGTGCGGGTGTTGGATAAAGATTCTAAGGAACCCATCAACGGAGCCACCATGCGCTTCCGCGACTATGGATCGGCGAAAGCCGATGGCACTAAGCCATTTGTACACGATACGGTACATCCGCTCGACAACAACTTTTTCTACGGCCTTGAATTCGACCACCGTTACCGGGCTACGGCCACCAAAGCGGGCTACACCAGCGATTCCACCGACGTGGTCTCCACCATCGGCATGAGTACTCCTCAGACCATTGAAAAAACGGTTTACCTGACACGAGGTGTAGCCTTCCGTGGCTGGGCACTGAACAAACTCACCCGCGACACCCTGTATGGAGTTGGTTTTAAACTTGTCGAACTGCCGCCTACGCCAGAGAAGGAAAGGTTTTGGATGAACCCCCTCGGAGTACCCGCTTACGAGTCCATCGTGAGTTTTGAAAAACGCTACATGTTTACGGCCAGCAAGACTGGTTACACCTCTGATACCGCCCGCTTTACCACCATCGGGCTGCCAAAAATTGATTTCCAGAAAGTGACACGCGAATTGCAACTGTTGCCGCTGGACCTCAGTGCCTACTTGCCCATCAAGTTGTACTTCGATAACGACGAGCCAGACAAGCGCACACTGGCCAAAACCACCGATCGACAGTATCAACCGACATACGTGGACTACATCCGCCGTAAAAAGGAATTTATCGATCTGTTCACCACTCCGCTCTACGGAGCCGACAAGCAGGAAGACTCCGACTCGCTCGAAGTATTCTTCGAGCGCGACGTGCGCGGTGGCTGGAACCGCCTCTTCGCATTCTCCGAAGCCCTCTACGCCATGATGGAGCGTGGCGATTCTATCGTATTGACCCTCAAAGGTTTTGCATCGCCCCGCGCCGCCAGCACCTACAACCTCAACCTGACTTCGCGCCGGGTATCGAGCGTACACAACCACTTCAACAAATTTGACGGTGGCATCTACAAGCGGTTTGTGGATAATGGCCAACTGGTCATCGAACTGGCCCCAATGGGCGAAACCAACCCCGAAGGCGTGAGCGATGTGATCACTGATCCCCGCCGTTCGGTGTTCAGCGTCGGTGCGTCCAAGCAGCGCCGACTGGAGATTGTCGGCGTAGAAGTCAACAAAGTGGCCAGTGAGATACGATTAGTGCCGAGAAAATGAGGTTTGAGTTGTGGGTTGTGAGCAGCCGCTCCGATAACTCATAACTCCGCACTCATAACGCTTAAGTACATTAGCCACCAGAACCCACCAGCCTTCGGGCTCAACATTTTTAAAAGCCTTTCAATTATGAAACACGGTTTCCAGTCCGCGTTGCGCACCATACTTCTCGTGGCCATAGCCCTCCTGACAGCAGGACGGGCCGATGCCCAAATCTCGCCCCCGCCACCCTGCACTGGGGCGATGACCATCTACTTTTCGATCGCCTACCGCGACTGTCTCAGCCCTCGAGCCAGCGCGAAAGTGATCCCCAATTGCGGGACCGTACCTTTCTCCTACCAGTGGAGCAACGGCACCATCTCCAACGAAATCATCGACGTGCTGCCTGGTGTTTACACCGCCACCGTCACTGATGCCAAGGGGCTGAAAGCCGTAGGCAGCGTCACCATACTCGCCCCATCAGGTACGCCCTTCAACGTGGCGGCCACCGCCATCGGCCTCGGCTGCACAGGCAGTACCGGCACCGGCTCCGCCAACGTCACCATGACGGGCGGCACCGCACCTTACGACCTGAAATGGCGTAAAGTCGGTGGCTCAGCCTTCCAGAACGTGCAAAATGTCGGTTCTACCTATGCGATTACGGGCCTCACGGTAGGGAACTGGATCATCATCGCCAACGACGAGCGCGGCTGCCGCGATACCGCATTCGTGGACATCAAGCAAGGTTTGGTCGTAGCCAACAGCATCAGTGCAGCCACCTGCTCCGGGGCCAGCGTCACAGTGGATGCCACGGGCGGCACCAGCCCCTACAAAATCCAGTGGACTGGCGGCACCGTGAACAACGCTACCCTGCCCCGTACTTTCCCCAACGTCGCTTCTGGCACCTACACGTTCACCGTCACTGACGCTACGGGTTGCACCGGCACCACCACAGCAGAAGTCGTTGGCGTACCGCTCTTCACCATCGGAGCCACCTCCACCCCCGTCACCTGCACCAACAGCCAGAGTGGTAGTATCACCGTCAGCCTGACTACATCAAGTACCGCCCCCTACAAAATCCAACTCAACGGCGGCGCGGAGCTGCCCGCTACCTTCCCCTTCACATTCAATAACTTAGCGGCTGGCGACTACAACATCCGTGTCACCGACGCAAACAACTGCACCTCCAACACCACCGTTGAAGTAGAAACCGCGCTTGACGTGGTGCTCACCGTCAAAGCCCCCGCCAGCCCGCTCTGTGGCGGCTCGGATGTCGTCGTGACCCTCGGCAACAGCGGCACCTCGCCCTACACGATTTCATGGACTGGCGTGAACGGCTTCGCCGGTACAGCCACTGTCTCAAATTTCCCCTACACCATCGCCAACGTGCCGCCCGGCCCCATCACCGTAGAGGTGAAAGACGCGACTGGCTGCACCGGCTCCGAAACCGGCACCTCCGTTGGCAACCCCGTGATGCAGATCAGGATCGTCAACGTCATACAGCCCACCTGCGCCAACCCGCAGGGCGGAGCCTTCACGGTCGAATTTGTGACCCCCGGTGTAGACCCCCACACCATCACTTGGAGCGGTGGCGGCAACCCCATGACCTTCATCGGGAGTGCCACCTTCAACAACCTCAGCGGCGGTACATACACCGTCACCGTCACTGACATCAACGGGTGTTCCGATGTCGCTTCGGTAAAAATTGAAACACCGCTCAACGTCACGCTTACCCCAAAACCAGCCGCCAATCCGCTCTGCGGAGGTGTGGACGTGGTGGTGGACATTGCCGGAAACCCCGGCACCTCGCCCTACACCATCACCTGGAGCGGCAGCGTTGGCTTGCAAACCGGCACCGTGACCAGCCAAACGTTGCCTTTCACGGTTCCGAACATCGGCCCGGGCACCTTCTGCGTCACGGTCACCGACAAGACCAACTGCACCGGCACAGAGTGCATCGAAATCGTCGGCCCGCCCGTGCTGCTCATCAAAGCCGTCAACGTGACGCACCCCACCTGCGCCAACCCGAAAGGTGGCTCGTTCACCATCGAAATCGTGTCGCCCGGCAAGCCGCCCTACTCCGTCGAGTTTAACGGGCCGAGCACTCCGACCATCACTGGGTTCACATACAGCAACTTAGGCTCAGGGATATACCAAATCGTCGTGCGGGATGCCAACGGCTGCTCCGATGCCATGACGGTTAAAATCGAAAGCCCGCTCGACGTGACGCTTACCCCGCAGCCAGCGGCTAACCCGCTTTGCGGGGGTGTGGACGTGGTGGTGGACATTGCCGGAAACAAAGGCGCTTCGCCCTATACCATCGTATGGAGCGGCAGCGGCGGCTTGCAGAACGGCACGGTTTCGGGCCAAACCCTGCCCTTCACCGTATCGAATGTTGGCTCTGGTACCTTCTGCGTCACGGTCACGGACGCGACCGGATGTACCGGCACCGAGTGCATCGAAGTCGTCGGCCCACCCGTGATGCTCATCCGCGCTGTCAACATTGTACAACCTACCTGCGCCAACCCACAGGGTGGCGCATTCACAGTAGAATTTGCCGTGCCCGGCACCTCGCCCTACACCATCAAGGTGGACGGCCCCAACGGGACCGTGTTCAGCGGTGCGTTCACTTCGCCGCGCACGTTCAGCGGCCTGAGCGCAGGTACCTACGGTGTGACCGTCACCGACGCGAACAACTGCACCGCCACTGTTTCTGTTAAAATCGAGACTCCGCTCAACGTGATTTTGACCCCGCAACCCGCCGCCAACCCGCTCTGCGGAGGTGTTGATGTAGTGGTGAATATTGCTGGGAACAAAGGCGTGCCGCCCTACAAAATTGAGTGGAGCGGCAGCGCTGGCAGCCAGAACGGCTCAGTCACCAACCAGACCTTGCCTTTCACTATCCCAAATCTTGGCTCGGGTACCTTCTGCGTCACCGTGACCGACAAGACGGGTTGCACGGGAGTCGAGTGCATCGAAATCACCGGTCCGCCTGTGATGCTCATCCATGCGGTCAACATCGTGAAGCCCACCTGCGCCAACCCGACAGGCGGTGCATTTACCATAGAATTTGTGGTGCCCGGCACAGCCCCCTACACCATCATGGTCATGGGCAGCAACGGCTACACTTTTGCTGGGCCATTCAGCAGTCCTGCTACTTTCAGCGGCTTGAGCAGCGGCACCTACACCGCTACGGTGAAAGATGTGAACGGGTGTACCGCCACCACGACGGTCAAAATCGAAAGCCCACTTGACGTGACGCTGACTCCACAACCCGCCGCCAACCCGCTCTGCGGAGGCGTAGACGTAGTGGTGAATATTTCTGGAAATCAAGGACTTGCGCCCTACACCATCTCGTGGAGCGGCAACAATGGCTTGCAGACTGGCGAAGTGACGGGTCAAAATTTGCCCTTCACCATCCCCAACGTAGGCCCCGGCACCTTCTGCGTCACTGTCACCGACTCCGCTCCCGGCGGCGGCTGCACCGGCACTGAATGCATCGAAATCACAGGCCCCCCGGTGATGCTCATCCGGGCGGTCAACATCGTGCAGCCCACTTGCGACAAGCCCCAGGGCGGCGCATTTACCATAGAATTTGTGGTGCCCGGCAAAGCGCCGTACACCATCATGGTGATGGGTTCCAACGGCTTCACGTTCACCGGGCCGTTCACCAGCCCTACTACTTTCAGCAACCTGAGTGCCGGAACGTACACCGTAACAGTGAAAGACGTGAACGGCTGCACGGCCACGACGACGGTCAAATTGGAGACCCCAATTGACGTGGTGCTGACCCCGATACCGCCCGCCAACATCGCTTGCGGAGGTCAGGACGTGGTGGTTTCCATCACCGGAAGCCAACTCGGTATGCCGCCCTACGTCGTGTCGTGGAGCGGCGGCAACGGCAACTTTGTCGGCACGGCTACGGCCACGACACTGCCCTTCACCATCCCGAACGTGCCACCCGGCAACTTCTGCGTCACTGTGACCGACTCGAAAGGTTGCACCGGCTCGGAATGCACGACGGTGACGGGTGACCCGGTGATGCTCATCTCTACGACTTCGACCGGAGTGACCTGCGCAGACAGTCTGGCGGGTACCATCACCGTGAATTTTGTTGTGGCGGGTATTTCACCCTACACCATCGCGTGGAGTGGCCCATCCAGCGGTGGCCCGCAGCCAGTCACTTTGCCGTTCACCCTCACGGGCTTGGCGAGCGGCGATTACTGCATCACAGTTACTGATGCAAATGGTTGCAAAGCAACAGATTGCATTAAGGTAGAGACCGCGCTGGATGTGATACTCAATCCCATCCCACCAGCCAACGCCGCTTGCGGCGGGCAGGATGTGGTGATTAACATCACTGGTACGCAAGGCACCCCGCCGTACATCATCAGTTGGAGTGGCGCGGGCGGTTTTGCCGGAACAGATACGGTTACGATGCTGCCTTTCACCGTACAGAACGTGCCGCCTGGCGCGTTCAACGTGACGGTGACGGACAAGAACGGCTGCACCGGAAGCGAGCGCACCACCGTCACGGGCGACCCAGTGATGCTCATCACAGCCACTGCGAAAGCGGTGACTTGCGACAATGCGCAGGCAGGCAGCATCACCGTCAGTTTCTTGGTGCCGGGCGTGGCTCCGTACACGATAAAGTGGGCTGGCCCCTCCAACGGAGGCCCGATTTCGGTGACTTTCCCCTTCACCATCAGCAACTTAGCGGCTGGCGACTACTGCATCACGGTGACAGACAAGGACGGCTGTACGGCCACAACTTGTGCTACGGTGGAAACCGCGCTGGACGTGGTTTTGACCCCGCTACCGCCTCTGAATGCCGCTTGCGGCGGTGCCGATGTGGTGGTGACGCTTGCCGGAACGGAGCAGGGTATGCCGAATTACATCGTATCGTGGAGCGGTGGCAACGGCAGTTTTACTGGAAAAGACACGGTGAGCGGCTTCCCGCTCACCATCCCGAATGTGCCGCCGGGTAATTTCTGCGTCACGGTGACGGACGCGAAGGGCTGCACCGGCTCGGAGTGTACGACCATCACGGGCAACCCGGTGATGCTCATCAAGGCCGTCGCTACTGCGGTGACTTGTCTGGACAGTCTGGCGGGTACCATCACGGTGAGTTTCGTGGTGCCGGGCAAGGCTCCTTACACCCTCGCATGGAGCGGCCCATCAAGCGGCGGCCCACAGGCGGTGACCCTTCCGTTCACCATCACCGGTTTGACGGCGGGCAACTACACCATCACGGTGACGGATGCGAACGGCTGCACGGCCACGACTACAGCACGGGTGGAAACGGCGATTGACGTGACGCTTACGCCTACTGCTGCGAGCAACGCGGCTTGCGGAGGTGGCAACTTGATCATTGACGTAAAAAGCGGCGGCGTTCCGCCATTCCAATACACTTGGGCGGGGCCGTTCAATCAGGGCGGCACGGTGAATCCGGCCACTTTTCCTGATACGTTGAAGAACCTGCCGCTGGGCACCTACACCGTCACGGTGACGGACTCGCAAGGTTGCACGGGCACCGAGACAGCGACCATCACCGGATCGCCCAAAATGGTCATCAAGATTGATACCGTGATAGCGATTTCCTGCTTGGGCGGCGGTGCGGATGGGATGATCACAGTGAGCATGCCGGTGCCTGGCATGGCTCTGTTCACCATCCAATGGACGGGCGGTGCTCCCGTGGCGAATGCTACTTTCCCCTTCAAAATCAACGGTTTGGCTCCGGGTAACTACACCATCACGGTGACGGACTCGAAAGGCTGCACGGCCACTGTTTCGGCAAAAGTCGAGACGGCGCTGGACGTGACGCTGAAACCCATCGCGGGCAACAATTTTGCCTGCGCAGGCGGTAGCCTCGTGGTGGATGTCGCCAACGGCGGTACGCCGCCGTTTGACATCAAGTGGAGCGGCCCATCGTCTGGGGAAAAACTGGACGTGTTGCTGCCGGATACTTTGAAAAACCTGTTGCCGGGCCAATACACGGTGACCGTGACGGACGCGACAGGCTGCACAGGTACCGAGACGGCGACTGTTGGCGGCGATACCATGTTCCAAATTGCAGCACTCGGTACCAACCTCCTCTGCGACGGCAACGGCGCGGATGGCAAGGTGTCTGTGACGCTGGTACACCCTTCGCAAGGCCCCTACAAATTGGTGTGGACACCGGGCGGTTCGGTACAAAACGCGACTTTCCCCTTCCCGATCAGTGGGCTTACGGGCGGCGTGGTGACCGTGACGGCCACCGATGCCAACGGCTGCACGAGTTCGGCACAGGTGACGCTATCGGGTGGCCCGGCAGATGTGGAGATTGAGGCGCTCTCGCCAGTGGACACCTGCGAAAGTTTGCCCATCAAGTTGAATGTCAAAAACTTAGACCTGAACGATACGCTGACCTACACTTGGACGGCCAGCAACCCGAACGTGAAAATTGATCCAGCCAACAGCGGTACTCCAACGGTGACGACCACTGCACCGGGCAATTATGTGCTGACTTTGGTGGCGATCAACCAGTTCGGCTGCTCGAAAACGCTGACGCAAACAGTGAAATTTGACTCGTTGCAGTCGCTGCAAGGGTTGATTGAAGCCGACCTGTGTAACGGCCTACTGGTGCAGTTCGACAACCTGAGCGGTATGGCGGGCTTGTGGAATTTTGGCGACAACCTCACCAGCACGTTGAACAACCCGCTGCACACCTACAAAACTGCGGGGAATTACCTCGTGACGTTTGTGACAGGCCAAGACTGTGTGATTCCGTTCGACACGATGATTACCGTGAAAGTGACTCCAGCGGTGGAGGCTGACTTTGGATTCTCGGTGGGCGACTGTTTCGGCAAGGCCGAAATTAAGTTCACGGACTCGACGAAGTTTGAGGGTACTGGCAAAACTTGGGCTTGGACTTTTGATCCACCCGCCCAAAATTCTGGGCAACAGAACCCGACCATCACCTTCACCCAGAACGGTACGGTGACGGCCCAACTCATCGCCATTGACATCAACGGCTGCGCGGATACGACCTCGCTGGCGGTGCCGGTGGAATTCGTGACGGACTCGATTCAAGAGAAATTTGAGTTCTGTATCGGTGACTCTATCCAACTCAACCCGACGGGTGCGCAGACTACGTTCGCTTATGCTTGGACATCTGCTCCGCTGGACCCGACACTGAATCCAACCGACCCTACTCCGACAGTAAAGCCCACGCAAGCAACGACTTACAACCTGAACATCACCACGCCTAACGGCCTGTGCAAGGTGGATTACACGGCGATGGTGACACCAAAACAAGGCGTATCGGCTGACCCGCTCGCTGATCTCGTGGTGTGCGACGACGACCCACTGACGCTCACGCTGGGCAACACGAACGGCACGACCTTCGTCTGGTCGGATTCGCCGACGTTCTCGCCGGTGCTGGGTACGGGCAAAAGCCTGACCATCGTGCCGGAGAAAAACAAGACGTACTACTACAAGGCCGAGAATGCCACCGACTGCCCACTCATGGGCGACGTGAA
>JAYSUY010000853.1:0-3386 GCA_043718855.1 Saprospiraceae bacterium
CTGATGCACATCGGCGTGTGCAGCCTGCTCACGGTGGAGGGCTACTTCGAGTTTGTGGGCCGCGATGCCGACGGCTGGCCGCACTACCGGCAGGTGCGCGACTTGCCGCCTCAGTCGAACACGTTTGCGCAGGAGAAACTGCTGAAAGTGAACGCGGTGCGGTATTTTTCGGAGCATCTGGAGGGAGGGAGCGTGGTGCCACCTCCGCCAATGGAAGAGGAGGCATGACCTAAACCGAGCAAACACTGGCGTGCTTATCATTTCTCTCTTCGCCCGGGGCTGTATCCCACCCCTACTTCTCCCAACACCCCCGCTCCACCGCCCGTACAAAATCCGGCTCGCGCACGAAGCGCAGGTACGAATCCCGGTGGTACTGCAACTGCTTTTGCGGCAACATACCCTGACATATAAAATGGCCCAGGCAAAGCCAGCCGCTTTGCTCGAAAGCCGTCAGCACCGTGCAGCGGTTGCGGGCTGGTGACAGCGCGGGGTGGCTGCGCTGCTCCGCTTCGATGGCCCGGCGGAGGTAATCCATGATGGTCGTGGGAGTGGGCTGGTGAAAATCGAGCCGATGCACCCGTGGGTCGCCAGGCAAGTAACGCACTGCGAAGGCATCGCGGTCGGTTAGCGGGAAGCCTGTCGGCAGCAGCACTTGGCCCGTATCGGCCACCGAAAAATTGCCGGATACCCGCACACTGTCGGCACTAACGAAGCCGTAGTACACTTTCCGCTGGCCGCCCTCCTTCGCCGAGGCTTCGGCGGACAAGCCTTCCTGCACCACAATCAACTGTACCTCAGCATTTTTTCCTTCATAGCCGAGTCTGCTGGCATTCTGTTCCGTCAGTTGACTGAACAGGCTGGTGGTACTCATCCGCTTTTTTCGCTGCTCTGAGCCGTACCACTGCAAGCCGAAAAATACCACTGCCAGCAGGGCCACAAAACCGGCCACGAACCAGGCCACATGGCGGTTATCGCGCTGATTGTGTGCCTTCCGCTCCCGGTTGCGCGGCGTGTCCACTTTTTTATTTACCTGAAAATCGTAGCCAAAACGCCCGTCTGGCTGCCGCTCCAGCATCACCTCACAGAGTTCGTCTTCGATGAAAAACGAGTACATCTTGGTCTCTTTCACCGAAAAATCGATTTGCACCACCCGCATATTGCAGTGCAGCATGACGTGGCCGCTCTGGTCGCCGTGATACAGCCCTACGCGGTGCCGACCGCCCCGATTGTCGAGATAGATCCAGTTCATCTGTGCCATGATGTGTGAGAAGGTGAAAAAGTGAGAACGAGAGAGCGTCGATAACGGCAAAAGTAACTGCTAATTTTGCCCTCCAAAATGCAAGGCGCACAACTTGAAACTCCGAACTTTTATCCGCCGAAGCACTCCCCTTCAAACGCTCAATCCCATCCTCCTTCGCCAAGGGCTACGGCGGATAAAAGCCCGGAGCCCAACTTCAAACTTTTACCCGCCGAAGCCTTGGCGAAGGAGGGTCGAACTTCAAACTCTGAACTCGCTGATGCAAATCCTTGACGATCACTCGCTGCTACCGCACAACACTTTCGGGCTGGATGTGCGGGCGCAACATTTCGCAGAAATCGAGACAGTGGACGACCTGCGCAGCATCCTGCGCGGGCGGAATGAACCGCTGCTGCTGCTCGGTGGTGGCAGCAACATCGTGTTTGCCCGCAATGTGGAGGGCTGGGTGCTGAAAAACGCGATATGCGGCATCCAGGTGGTGCGCGAATTTCCCCAAAAAGTATGGGTGAAGGTGGGCGCGGGCGAACGCTGGCACGACTTTGTGCTGTGGGCCGTAGCGCAGGGCTACGGCGGGGTGGAGAACCTCAGCCTCATCCCAGGCACCGTCGGCGCGGCACCGATCCAGAACATCGGGGCCTACGGGGTGGAACTCAAAGACACCTTCCTGTGCCTCGAAGCCCTTGATTTGCAGCAACCTAACGCCCCGCTACGCACTTTTAACCGGGATCAATGCCGCTTCGGGTACCGCGACAGCGTGTTCAAGCGCGAAGAAAAAGGCAAGTGGTGCATCACTTCTGTCACGTTCTCGCTTACCCGAAGCAGGCACCGCATCAACACATCCTACGGCGACATCCAGCGCACGTTGGCCGAGATGGGCGTGACCCAGCCGAGCATCGCCGATGTGAGCCGGGCGGTGGTACACATTCGCTCCTCCAAACTGCCCGACCCGGCGGTGATCGGCAACTGTGGCAGTTTTTTCAAAAACCCGGAGACTGACCGAGCCGTGCTGGAGCGCATCCGCAGCACCCACCCGCAGGCGCCGCACTACGACTTGCCCGACGGACGGGTGAAAATCCCTGCCGGCTGGCTCATCGAGCAGTGCGGCTGGAAGGGCAGGCGCGTGGGCAACACGGGTTGCTACGAAAAACAGGCGCTCGTGCTGGTTAATCATGGCGGCGCGACCGGCGAGGAGGTCAAAAATTTGGCCTACGCGATCATCGCTTCGGTGGACGAAAAATTTGGCATCCGGCTGGAGCCGGAGGTGAATATCTACGCAGGGTAATTTGAGTATTTGGTGATTTGGTTATCCCCCAATCCCCCCCCTCCCCAAATCCATAGGAACGTGTAAACAATAACTTGTTGCTTTTGGGTAGATGCCTTTTTGCTCAGACAACTATCTTTTTGTGAGAATAGTGGGGCTATTTAATCAAAAAGATGGGCCGTATGAGCAAAAAGGCATCAGCCAAAAGTGATAAGTTATTGTTTACACGTTCCATAACATCTTTCAATATGAAAATCCGCATCAAAGGCAACTCCGTCCGATACCGCCTCAGCCAAACCGACGTGCGCACCCTCGCCGACACGGGCCGCGTGGCCGAAACCACTCAGTTTGGCCCTGCCGATGGGCAGGTATTTCGCTACGCCCTCGAAGCCCGCGAGGGCATGGCTGACGGGTTGGAAGCCGCTTTCGCCGATGGCTGTATCACGCTATACTTGCCTGCCGATGCGGCTCGTATTTGGCCAAGCGAGGAGCGTGTAGGTTTTAAAAATCAAGTGATTGTGGCTACCAATGTACTGCTCCACTTGCTGATCGAGAAGGATTTTACCTGCTTGGATGAGGTAGCAGAAGATCAGTCAGACAATTATCCAAACCCCAACCGGTGAGGCCTCAGCGCTGTTGGGTTTCTCTAGGTTTGGCGCACTGTGATTCAAGAAAAATACCCCGTAGGCAACTGCCAGCGTGTTTTTGTTGAATAGACTACTGAGGAACGGGTGAATAATAACTTGTCAATTTGAGGCGATTCATTTTCACCCAAACGGCCCATCTTTTTGATTAAATAGCCCCACTATTCGCACAAAAAGATAGTTGTCTGAGCAAAAACTAACCTACCTGAAACTCACAAGTTAT
>JAYSUY010000854.1:0-3386 GCA_043718855.1 Saprospiraceae bacterium
CCATGCCTACGGCAAAAACCCACCAATGGGCCGCCTCCACCAACCAGTATTTCCAAGAAACGAGCGGCATGGACGACCATACGGCGCACCACGCCATCCAGCCCAGCCACGCCGCACTCAGCGGCAGCAATGGCCCAGCCGTGAAGGTGCGCAGCAGTAAGCGAGGGTATCGGGCAACATGAACGGCCAGTGCCACGCCGATCACGGCCATGAGCGGCTCGGCGGGAAAATCTACTTCCCAAGTGCCGAGCGGCAGCCCCACCGACCAAGGCAGCGCGGCGAACAGGAGGCCGTACCCGTATTTAATGTGGTCAATGTGTGGCAATGTGGGCAATGTGGGCAATGTGGGCAATGTGGAAGGAATGTGGAAGGAATGTGGTCAATTTGCTGGAATGTGGTCAATGTGAAAATGCCAAGCGAGAGGCACATTGACCACATTGACCACATTGATCACATTTTACTGATTCCTTCCAAAAATGGCACGAAGCGGAAGTGATCCAGCCGCTCCTCACGGTATTCAGTCGCAGATAAACGGGTGATTTTCAACATCGTTTGCACATCAGTACCGACCGGGATGATGAGCAATCCGCCGATGGCCAACTGCTGTCGAAGCGACTCTGGTACCACTGGCGCACCTGCGGTGACGATGATTTTGTCGAACGGCGCATGGCGCGGCAGGCCCTTTGTGCCGTCGCCGAAAAAGCAGCGCACGGTGCTGAAACCCATGTCGGTCAGTAGTTTTTTCGCGCTCTCATACAGCCCTTCCTGCCGCTCTACGCTGAACACCCGTGCGCCAAGCACGGCCAGTATCGCGGCTTGGTAGCCTGATCCGGTGCCGATCTCGAGGATTTTGTCGCGGTTTTTCATCTCCAGCAGCACGGTCTGGTAGGCTACGGTGAAGGGCTGGGAGATGGTCTGTTCGCAGCCGATGGGGAAGGCCTTGTCCTCGTAGGCGTGTTCCTCAAAAGTTTTTTCTAAAAAAAAATGGCGCGGCACAGCGGACATGGCGGCCAGCACAGCCTCGTCGGCTATGCCCCGGCGGCGCAGGGTGTCGATCATGCGCTTGCGGAGGCCCTTGTGTCGGTAGGTGTCGGTCACAGACTGTGGATTTGTTGAAGTTGGGGATTTGGGGAGGTGGAGAAAAGATTTGCCTCAAAGTGCCGCAAAACTACCTGCCTTTTCAAATACTTTTGCCCGTCGCACATCCTTTCGTGCCGAAGAGCGGCGACCAGGAGCGTGAACGGCCAAATCCACAAATCAACAGTTCTACAAATCAACAACAAATGGCAGTACCTATCAAATTTGGCACCGACGGCTGGCGAGCCATCATCGCCGACGACTACACGGTGGACAACGTGATGCGCGTGGCCGAAGCCACCGCGCTGTTTATGAAAAAACACAAGATGAAACGGGCTGTCATCGGTCACGACTGCCGCTTCGGGGGGCTGCTGTTTGCCACCACTACGGCGCGGGTGCTGGGGTACTACGGCATCCAGTGCCACATCGCCAGCGCGGGTTTTGTGAGTACCCCGATGGTGAGCCTCGGCGTGGTGAAACTGAAGGCCGACCTCGGCATTGTCATCACGGCCAGCCACAATCCGCCTTCGTACAACGGCTACAAACTCAAGGCTTCTTACGGGGGGCCGATGATCCCATCGGACATCGCGGAGGTGGAGTCGTTCATGCCCGACGTGTGCAGCATCCAGGAGTTGCCTGCACTGAAAGACTTGGTAGCCAAGAAGTTGCTCGTAGAGGCCGACCTTGAAACGATGTACTTGCGCCACGCCCGCAAGAGTTTTGACCTGAAACTCATCAAGGCCGGAGCGGGCAAAATCGCTTACGACGCGATGTACGGCGCGGGCCAAAATGCCGTGCGCAAACTGCTGCCCAAGTGCGTGTTCCTGCACTGCGACGACAACCCAGGCATGCACGGCCAGGCTCCCGAACCCATCCACCGCAACCTGACGCTGCTCAGCGAGACCATCCGCAAGAACCCGAAAATCACGGCTGGTCTCGCCAACGATGGCGACGCTGACCGCATCGGCCTCTACGACGAGGATGGCAATTTTGTGGACAGCCACCACATTTTGCTGCTGCTGCTGCTGTATCTCCACAAGTACAAGGGCCTGAGCGGCAAGGTGGTGTTCACCTTCTCGGTGACGGATAAATTGAAAAAAATGGCCGAAAAATTCGGCTTGCCCTACGAGATCACGAAGGTCGGCTTCAAGTACATCGCCGAGATCATGATCCACGAGGATGTGCTGGTGGGCGGCGAAGAGTCGGGCGGCTTGGCAGTGAAGGGCCACATCCCGGAACGCGACGGCGTATGGATCGGCCTGATGGTGTTCGAGTTCATGGCCCGCACGGGCAAGACGCTGAAGGGATTAGTGCAGGAGGTGTACGACGAGGTGGGAGCGTTTTGGTTTGAACGCGACGACCTGCGCATCACCGAGGAGCAGAAGCAAAATGTGATCAAAAACTGCAACGCACGGGCTTACTCGGCCTTCGGCCCATACAAGATCAAGTCGGTGGAAGACCTTGACGGCTGGAAGTTTGTGTTCGGCGACGAGAAGTGGGTGATGATCCGCGCCAGCGGCACGGAGCCGGTGCTGCGGGTGTACGCGCAAGGCCCCGACGCGGCGGAGTGCCGCGCGATGCTGGAGGCGACGAAGGCGACGATTTTGTAGGTGTGGCTTTCTAAGTCGCTCATTTTTAGGGATAAAAAACGCCCGGTGTGCAGATGCGCATCGGGCGTATTGTGTTGGAGGGCTTGTGGGCTGTTACCGTAACCGGCGTTACGGTGAAGCAACTACCTTTGCTGCACCCCATTGCAGCAGGAGAACAGGACTTTGAGCAACTTGTCTTCAACCCAGCATTTTTACCACTATGGCAAAAGAATTCAACATCACGGGCAACTGCCGCCCGAACCGGCATTACATGGCCGACACCCGCGCCAAAATGAAGGGTGTGCTGGAATTGGTCGAGAAAGGCAAGTATTTCACCATGAACCGGCCCCGGCAGTACGGGAAGACGACCACGCTTTTTGCGCTGTTCGATCTATTGTCCGAATCAGCGGAGTACCTGGCTTTCAAGATCAGTTTTGAAGGCGTGGGCGACGAGGTTTTCAAGACCGAGCCTGCTTTTGCCAAAATGGTGTTCGAGCAAATGGAGCAAAACGTCGAAGGGCAAGGGAATGTGGAAATCGCGGCCTTCTTGAGCGAGCAGCGAAAGCACATCGAAACCTTCAACCACCTTTCCAAAAGCATCACTGAACTGACCGGCCAAACGGACCGGAAACTCGTGCTCCTCATTGATGAGGTGGACAAAAGCAGCAACAACCAACTTTTTGTCAGTTTCCTTGCCATGCTGCGCGACAAATATCTCAA
>JAYSUY010000855.1:0-3384 GCA_043718855.1 Saprospiraceae bacterium
GCCTATACTCCGACCCTATCCGAAAACGGCTATACCGCCAAATGCATCGCCGACCAAGTACAGCCTGGCAAGACCTACAACTACCAAGTGCTGATCGCCAACCAGCCCGTGCAACTCCCCTACCCCACCACCTTCAAGACCCAGAGCCTGTGGCAGTGGCGCACCGACCCGCCCACCTTCACAATGGCAACGGGCAGTTGCAACTACGTCAATGAAGAGGTGTACGACCGCCCCGGCAAGGGCTACGGCTCTGACCATCAGATATTTACCAGCATTGCGCAGCAGAAGCCCGACCTGATGCTCTGGCTCGGCGACAACACCTACCTGCGCGAGCCAGACTGGAACACCCGCACCGGCATGGTACACCGATACACCCACGACCGCGCTCTGCCCGAACTCCAACCACTGCTGGCTTCCACTGCCCACTACGCCATCTGGGACGACCACGACTTTGGCCCCAACGACTCCGACGGCACTTGGCTGCACAAGGACATGGCTTGGGAGGTGTTCCGCGATTTCTGGGGCAACCCCAGTTTTGGGGTGAACGGCCAGAAGGGCTGCACCACCCGATTCCAGTACAACGACGTGGATTTTTTCCTGCTCGACAACCGCTACTTCCGCACACCCAACTACTGCCGCACTTGCCCAGACCGCTCATTGCTCGGTAAGGAGCAGTTGGAGTGGTTCCTCGCTTCGCTGGCAGCCAGCCAAGCCCCCTTCAAACTCGTCGCCATCGGCGGCCAGGTGCTGACCGACAACAACAGCAGCGAAACCTGCTTCCACTATTTCCCTGCCGAGCGCGACACCATACTGGCCCGCATCGAGCGCGAGGGCATCAAGGGCGTGGTGTTCCTCACCGGTGATCGGCATTTTTCAGAACTGAGCGCGAAGAAAAACAGGGCGGGAAACACGGTGTACGACCTCACCACTTCGCCATTCACGGCAGGCGTGTTCGCCGATGCTGCTACTAAAGTGGGCAACTCTCACCGGGTGGAAGGTACTTTGGTGGCGCAGCACAACTTTTCTCTGCTCACGTTTAGCGGCCCCCGTAAGGCCCGTCAGATGCAAATCAGTATGCGCGACATGAACGGTAAAGAGTTGTGGAACAGGACGATAGCCGAAGGGCTTTGATGGCTGTTGGCTTTTTGCCGTTAGCCATTTACCAACAGCCAACGGCTAACTGCAAACGGCCAAAAGCCCTCTCCTCACTCCTCCCGCAAAAATGCTGGCACCTGCACCGCCCTCCGGGCCGGCAGCAGCGTAGCCAGCAGCCCAATGAGCAGCACCGTCGCCGTCACGGGCAGAAAATCTGACCAGCGCATCTCGATGGGGTAACTGTCCACCAAAAAGCCCTGCGGGATGCTGATGAGTCCCATCTGTTTTTGCAAAACATAGAGCAGCACGGCCAGTGCCAAACCGAGGCCCATGCCCAGCAGCGTGAGCAGCAGCCCTTCCAGCACAAAAATGCGGTGTACTGTTCGGTCGGTAGCACCCATACCTTTCAGGATGCTGATGTCCTTCTGCTTGTCCAGCACGATCATCCAGAGCGCCCCTACGGTGTTGAAAGCCATGAGTACCAGCATCAAGCTGGTGATGGCAAAGCCCATCCACTTTTCGAGTTGCATGACCTTGAAAAACGACTCGTTCTGCTCGTACTCGTCCTTCACCACATAGTCCTCGCCGAGCAGGGTGCGGATTTCGGACTTCGAGCGGGCGATGTCGGACTTCGAGTGGCACCGGATTTCCAAGGCCGATACGGTGCCGGGTGGCGCGTCCAGCAGTTCGCGGGTGAAGGCCAGATTGGTCAGTACGTACTGGTTATCAAAATCCTGTTGGATAGCAAAAGTGCCCATCGGGTACATCAGTCGCGTCTTGAACGGGCTGCTCAGCGCACCGCCCGATTCGGTGACGGGCATATACACCGTCATCGTGCTGAGCGGGTTGTTTACATTGACTGTCAACTTGTTGCGAACGCCTGCGCCCAGCACCGCGCAGTTTCGGTCGTCCATATTCAGCACATACGCGCCCTCACGCAGCGTCGAGTCAATGTTGTTGACACGGGCAAAAAGGCTGTCCACACCTTTCAGTACCCCGAAATCCTGCGAGCCGTCGTACTCAAAAAAAGCGATTTCCTCCAGCGTTTCACTTACCAACAATACGCCCGGCAGGGCGCGGATACGGGCGAGTGTAAGGCTGTCAAGCGCGAAGGTTTTGCCTTTGGCGGGCGTGACTTTCAGTTCAGGATTGAAATGCCCAAACAGCCCAGCCAGCAAATCCTCAAAGCCATTGAATACCGACAACACCAGTACCAAAGCCGCCGTACCAATGGCCACGCCCACCACCGAGATGCCCGTGATGATATTGATGGCATTGGTGCTGCGCTTGGCAAACAGGTAGCGGCGGGCAAAAAACAGGGGCAAATTCATTGGGCAAAACTCCGAAAAATTGGGGCGACTACGGGCAGGTTTTTCTAAAAACTGCACCCCCTGCCCTCGTACTGGAACGCTTGATTCGATTGGTCAATTTAGAAATGGCCAAGAGGCTGAATCCCCTCAGTCCCCACACCCGCACACCGCATCAGCCAAATAAACCACCACCACTTTCATCAGGCTGCCCGCCACCGCTGGTGGACTGAAATCGCGGGGACACACCATCACGGAATGCTCCAATGCAGTCGAAATCTCCGTTCGTTCGTACAAAGTCAGCCCGTTCTGCTGAATCAGGAACTGGAACTCGAACGGCGGCTGGCCGCTGAACGCAAAAAGCAAGTCTACGCAACCCGCCTGGCACACCGAACTGGAATTTACAGGCTGCCATATTTCCGGCTTCGGCGACCAGCGCACCGAAGCCAACTGCGACACCGACAGGCAGGGATTGGGAAACGGCAGCGAGTCATAAAGCAACGAGTCGCCCGCCACCGCCATCGCGTAGTAAGTTGTATTCCATTGCGTTATGCCCGGTACGAAAGGAAAAATCGCCGTATCGGAACGCGCCACGAGGCTGCCCATCGGGTCGTTCGGGTCGGTAAAAAGCAGGAACCACAGGCGGTCGTACGGCCCCAGCAAGTGGTCGGCTTGGTGTAGCACAGAGAACGGCTTGGAGCCGCAGATTTGCACGAAAGTGGTGTCCACGGTACCTGCGTTGCTGGTGCAGCAAGTGATCACCTGCACCGTATCCGTGTCCATACAAGTCTTGCCGCCCACCGTTTTTTTCACCACAAACCAGTGGAGGCCTACCGTGTCGGTGAGCGCGGTGGGCATTTGCGAAAGCAAAACTCCGGTAGGGCCGTACCACGCGTAGGTGGCGTTTGGCCCGGCATTCAGCCCGATGAGCGCGATGCTGTCCGCCGAGCAATCGAGGGCATCGGGCGCGAGGGCCTGTGCG
>JAYSUY010000856.1:0-3381 GCA_043718855.1 Saprospiraceae bacterium
ATGCCGCCAAACGGTATCTGCTGCCACAACTCGATCCATTTAAAGTTGCTCAGCACACCTGTGCATCGATCAAAATCAAAGATGCGGTGGCCGTTCCGGGGGTCATAGTCCACATACTTGCTGCCATCAGGGGAGAATACCTTTGCGCCACCAGCGTCACGTTTTATGTTGGGGTCAGGCTTGTACCCCACGTTTTGGGTGAAGGAGTCCACGATGCCCTTGTCGTTGAAGAGCAGGGTATGGTAACTGGCAGTCAGAACATCCGGCACTACGATCCACCAGTCCCGGCCGTTGGCGTGGCGGCAAGCGGTGGGTGTATATAAAGCCCAAGCATCCACCAAAGTTTTGTTCTTGAACACCACTTTCCCCTTGCCGTTGTTGGCCGACATATCTACCAAAGTATGTAGGAGTGGTCGGCGGCATAGCCCAGGCAGGGCAGGGCCGCAGTAATCTACTTTTTGGTGTATGATGTGGTAGAGATTCTTGTTGTGTGTGCCGGGCAAGAGAATGAGAGAGCCTGTGAGGGGGAAAGCCCTTTGTGTATTGGTATACTCGGCGTTCACATTCAAGCTGTCCCCGTTCTCAAGAAGAAGATGGTCAGCACCTCTCACCTGCCCTCCGTTGGTATAGAAAAGTAGATTGCCTGCAGCGTCACACATGGTAGCAGCGGTACGAAATGTTTCAATTGCAAGGGTATCGTCATAAACAGTAGGCGGCGAGGTACGGAAGTCCAACACGTTGGCTAAAAAAGGCGGTTTGGCAGTGGTGGAATAACTGGTCAGCCAAAAGCGGTCGTACTGTTGGGCACTTATTTGGCAAGAACAGATGGTGAGCAACAAGGAAGTAAAGACGATTCGCAGCATGGTGTTTGGCAAAAATGAAAACCCCTTGCACCGACTTCCGTCGGCGCAAGGGGAAAAGTGAAGGAGAATTAGTTTTTGATCACCGACAGTTTAGCCGTGCCCAGCACCCGGTCTTTGTCCGCCACTTGACACACGTACAAACCGCTGGGCAGCCCGCTCAGAGAGAGGCTTGTGTAGCTGACTCCGGCTTCTATCGTACCTGTGCGCACCACGATGCCCAGCAGGTTGAGGAGCTGATATTGCACTGGCCCTTCGTTGGTCCAAGCGGTCTGAACTTCCAGAGTGGCAAAAGTGCTGGCCGGGTTGGGCGCGAGATGGATGCCGTCGTCGCCGAGCGGCGGCAGAGGCTCCGGCTCCACAGCCGAGACGTAGCCGTTGATGCCGAGCGTGTCGCAGGGGGAGCCTTGCAGGTCGTAGAGGCGGTAGTTGGGGTGTACGGGCAGGGAGCGGGCGATCACATGGGGCAGTTGCAGACCATGCTGCACCACCTTGCAAGAGTCGCCCTTCAGGTCGGGATGCTCGATGTAGTGGAGGTGATAAACCCCGTTGGTCGGCACGCAGTAGATACGCCCGTCGGGGCCAAGTTGCATGGAGTAGAAAGAAGTGGCAAAGGGCGGACTGGGCGAGTAGAACCCGTCCCAGGTGGCGACGGTGTCCTCCGAAGCGGCAATGTTGTCGGCCCAGAGATCGTATTGAAAGATGCGGTCACTGGAGGTGACGTAGAGGAAGCGGGAGTTGGGCGAGATGGCCGCCCCTGCTCCAAAGCCGCGTTTTTCAGCAAAGTCAATGATCTCCCGCTCGCTCAGTTGCCCCGTGCATCGGTCGAAGTCAAAGATGCGGATGCCGTTCCAAGAGTCGTAGTCCACATAGATGCTGCCGTCGGGGGAGAAGACGTTTTGGCCGCCGCCGTCGGGGCGGGTGAGGGAGTCGGGTTTGGAGCCTACGGCTTGGGCGGAGTAGTCAGTAAAACCTTCGGGGCTTAGCCTCATCCCGTGGTATAACGACCTGAAATGTTCGGGAGCTAACACCCACCAGTCTCGACCATTGCCGTGGCGGACTGCGTTTGGGCCATCAGCCCTGAAAGTGTTCATGAGGTGTTTGTCTTTTTTTACTACTGCCCCCAAACCATTATCTCTTGACATATCAATTTCCGAGTATAATATCTCAGGAATATACAGCCCTAAATTGGGGTGAGATTGTGCTTGTTGATAAACTAAAAAAAATTGCTTTGCTGAAAACCCCGGCAAAGCTATCAAACTATAAGGCGATGCATATCCTTGATCAATTTGATAACTGGCAAACTCGCTCCAATTGATGCTGTCTCCGTTCATCATAATATCATGTTCGGCATTGGCAATGCGTATCCCGTTGCAGTAAAACAGCATTTCTCCTTTTTCATCACTCATCGCCGTAACACTTCCACGCGACTCAAAAAGCACAGGGGAAGCAGTGGCTTTGGGAGGAAAAGCGGAAAAGTCTAAAAAATTACCGTCTGGTGTTGGGTTCAGATACTTGTAGGCACTGAACCAGATATTATCATGCTTCTGGGCAAAAGAAGAAGAAAGGGCAAAAAACACAAGAAACAATACAAAAAGTAGTATGCGCATGGTGGTTAAGCATAAAAATATGCACGGCTGGCGGACACATCCGTGCATACAGGTGAGAAAGATGGATTATTTGACAACCACTACCCGCTTCACCGCCCGCCCGCCGTCAGCGAGCCAGAGCTCCACGAAGTAGCACCCCGCCGCCAGCCCCGACACGTCCATCGTGTAGGAGCGCACGCCGCGCGGGTGCGCCTGCTCCTGCACGAGCGCGCCTTGCGCGTCGTAGAAGCGCAGACGCACAGGCTGCGCCGCTGCGTAGGCGGATTCGATGCTGAGGTACTCCGAGGCCGGGTTGGGCGCGAGGTGGATGCCGTCGTCGCCGAGTTTTGGCTCATGCGCCGCCGACACTGGCCCGTTAATACCCAGCGTATCGCAAGGGCTGTCAGGCAGGTCGTAGAGGCGGTAGTTGGGGAAGTAGGGCAGGGAGTTAAAATTCCATGTGGGCAGCAACACTCCTCGTTGCATAAAATCACAGGCGATTCCAGGCAGATCTGGCTTGTCGATAACATGCATCAGAGGACAGGCATTGGCCGTGAAGTATATTTTTCCATTGGGCGCCCGCTCCATGTGGCCAAATACCGTTTGGATAATGGGTGGATATGTGTAGCCGTCATATCTTGCGATAGTATCGCCTGACATCGGTATGTTGTCGGATTGGAGGTCGTACTGGAGCACTTTCATAAAATTGTCCACTACAATATACAAGAAACGGCTGTTGCTTGAAACCTCAAGGTCTGTGCCTTGATACTGTGGAGGACCTGCTTTGTATGCGATCAGCACAGGGTTGCTGAGTATGCCTGTACATCTATCAAAATCATAGATAAAAATGCCGATCCTGCCATGAAATCGCAGGCATTTTCGCCCATCTGGCGTAAAGATGATCTTATGGTAATACGATCCCAATGAGTCGG
>JAYSUY010000857.1:0-3377 GCA_043718855.1 Saprospiraceae bacterium
GCTTTTATCATAAAAAATCTGTGCTGCTCGCATCTGTGTCATCTGTGTTCCGTTGCGACGCGACGTGTTGTAACACAGATGACACAGATGCGAGCAGCACAGATTTTTTATGATAAAAGCGTCATCCGCGTTCCATCATCATCTAATCTTCAAAGTAATAATCGTCAGCACCGCCAGCATGATCTGCACAATCCAGAACCGCACAGAGATCGTCACTTCGTGGTAGCCTTTTTTCTGAAAATGGTGGTGCAGCGGTGCCATCAGAAACACCCGGCGGCCCTCGCCGTACTTGCGCTTGGTGTATTTGAAATACCAGACTTGCACCATCACCGACACGTTTTCAATCAAAAACACGCCGCACAGCAGCGGTATCAGCAGTTCTTTTCGGATAATGATCGCCAGCGCGGCGATGATGCCGCCCAGCATCAGGCTGCCCGTGTCACCCATGAAAACTCGCGCAGGAAACACGTTGTACCATAGAAAACCGATACAGCCACCCAGCAAGCAGGCCGAAAAAATCACCAACTCAGCACTATGCGGGATGTAGAGGATGTTCAGAAAATCAGCCGCTACTGCGTTGCCACTCAGGTAAGTGAGTATGCCCAGCGCGGTGATCACGATGGCCGATACGCCCGCCGCTTGCCCGTCCAATCCGTCTGTCAGGTTAGCCCCATTGCTCACCGCTGTGATGACCAAAATGACCATGATGACAAAGAAAATCGAACTCAGATTGCGGGCATTGTCGCCCAAAAACCACAAGAAGCGCGAGTAGTCCAGTTCGTTGTTTTTCATAAACGGCACGTTCGTGATCGGGGCTTTGGCGTAGTAGAGTTTGTGGTCCACGAAGCGGTCGCCCTCGCGCACCTTCACATTCACACTGTCCATCACTTCGTAGCGGTTGGCGACGGCTACCTGCGGCTCCATGCGCACCACCACTTCGTCGTTCATCAGCATCGTCACGCCCACAATAAGGCCAAGCCCCACCTGTCCGGCTATTTTAAAAATGCCTTTCAGGCCTTTTTTGTCTTTTTTGAATACTTTAATGTAGTCGTCGATAAACCCGATCGCGAACAGCCACACCGTGCTGAACAGCATGAGCAGGATGTACACGTTGTCCAAGCGAGCCAACAACAGACAGGGTACAAGCGTAGCCGCCACGATGATAATGCCGCCCATCGTGGGCGTGCCGGCCTTCGTGGTCTCGCCAGCGAGTCCGAGTTGGCGCACCGTCTCGCCGATTTGCAGCGAGCGCAGCCACTCAATGATGCGCCGCCCGATGACGTGCGAGATGAGCAGCGACAAAATCATGGCCACGCCCGCCCGGAACGAGATGTACTGGAACAGACCCGCGCCCGGCAGGTCGTACGTCTTTTTTAGGTACTCGAAAAGGTGGACTAACATGGTGTTGTGATGTGTGAACTTGGTGATTTGGGGATGTCTGTGGATTTGGTGAAAATCGGCTGCGGGGCGATGTTGCATCGCCCCGCAACCTGGTCAAAACTCAAAATAGTAGTCCCTCCACTATTTTATCTTCAGGCCGACCAGCGGTCGGCGTTACGGTCGCATAACTCATAACTCAAACCTCATAACTCCCCCATCACTTCTCCCCGTTGCTGATCATCTCCTGAAAGTGCTTGGGTTTCAGTTCCGCGCTGCGCTCGAAGTTGTTGGCCGTCACCGGATTACCGCCGCTGCCCGTGTCGGCGTAGGTCAGCACGGTGCGGCCGTCGGCGGCATCCACGACGTAGAACACCAGCAACTCCGGGTAGCCGGTGGCCGACCAGCGGGTGGTGGGAATGATGACCGCCACATCCGCGCTTTTGGCTGCCAGTGCTTTTTCGATCTCCGATTGACCCACGATTTTGAAGGGATGCGGATACACGGCACCGATTTTCTTCTCGTCCAAGTTCTTCTTGCCGCTGGGAAAAAACACCAGATCGCGCCCCACCAGAAGGGTCTTTTTGCTCCAGTCGGTGCCTTTTTTGATCAGCACGGGCTGGTTCACCTGCACCCGGCGGGTATTGAGCGAAGCCGTGTTCAGATCGGCTTGCAGGTAATGCAAGGCGAACGACAGGTCGGAGCGCGTGAGCAGGGCGTGCTGGGAGAGGAAGAAGCCGACAAACTCCAGCACCCGGTGTTTCAGGTAATCGCCCGGCGGCACGGTCTTGCCCAGTTTCTTGTCCATTTTCATTTTATCCGCCTGCTGCATGGCCCACTCGTCGCGCGGTGTCCAGTAGTTTTTCCACTGCGAAAGGGCGAAAATGTCGAGGCTGCCCTGCTCGTCATGGTTCACCAAAAACTGGTCGAGGTCAAGCGCAGCGGCTTTCTTTTTCAAGGCGTAGAGCGCGGCCTCCGAGAGCATTTCGTCGGTCTCGCCGGTGGTGACAACATAGGTGGTGTAGTAGTTCGCGCCGTCCTCACGGAGTTGGTTCATCTCTGCACGGGTCTTGAACTGCACCGTGTTGAGCGTCCATTGCGCAGCAAAAACCTCGCGGAGCGTGGTGTTGAAATCCGCCACCGCCTTGCGGTAGGCTTCAGTCAGCGCAGGGTTTTTGACGAGTTTCTCTATCGTGCGCGGCTGCTCGGAGGCGAGCATGACGTACACATTGATGGAGTTTCTGAAATCGCTGGCGCGGTTTTTTTCTACAAACGCGACTTGCGAGAAGGCCGTGTGTGCGGAAAAAAGGAGCAGTAGGATGGGCAGTGCTTTCATAAGCAATGATGAATGATGAATGATAAATGATGAATCTGGGGAGCGATTGGCCTGTAGTGGTAGATGAGTGAAGAGAAAAGGTTTATTGCTGAAAATACTTCAAAATCAACTGTTTATCATCGAATGGGTGCTTCACTCCGGCGATGTCTTGGTATTTCTCGTGGCCCTTGCCGGCCACCAGAATCACGTCGTTGGGGCCAGCCAGCCGCACGGCGGTCTTGATGGCTTGCTCGCGGTCTTGTATGGTGAGCGTTTTTTGCAAATTCGCTTCGCTCAGCCCCGCCTCCATGTCGCGGAGGATGGCGGCAGGGTCTTCGGTGCGGGGGTTGTCGTTAGTCAGGATCAGTTGGTCGCTGAGGCGGGCACTGATCTGGGCCATCAGAGGCCGCTTGGTCTTGTCGCGGTCGCCGCCCGCACCGGTGACGGTGATGACGCGGCTTGTTTTCTTTTTCAACTTGGCGATGGTCTCCAGCACTTTTTCGAGCGCGTCGGGGGTATGGGCGTAGTCCACGATGCCGATACAGCCGGGCTTCGTGGGATGGGCCACATGGTCGAATCGGCCTTCGGCACCGCTCAGGTTGCTGAGGGCGGTGAGTAGGCCGTGCTGGCTCAACTCGTCCGACGATTTAAATTCGTCGGACGAGTGCGCCGAGCAGCCGAGGTC
>JAYSUY010000858.1:0-1226 GCA_043718855.1 Saprospiraceae bacterium
CCTCCTTCACAAGGGCGCTAATTGGCAGTTCAGGACAAAAGATGCACGAATCAAACTCAAAAAACTTTATCCGACAACTTAAACTTTATTGACCACTACATGTACCGTCTAATCCTCTACAAACACATCGGTCTGCATTGGCACTACGTCCGCCTGACAGTAGCCAATACCGCCCAATTGCGCACCGAAACCGGCTGCTGCGGCCACCTGCCCGATTTCACCCAACACTCCGACCTGCCCTCAGGTACCGATGCGCCCACCGCGCTCCGGCAAGCGGGTGCTGACTGGCTCGAACAAGGCTACCTCAGGCCCAGCCCCAAGACCCTCCCCGTGCTGACGCTGCACTTTCAGATGCCGCGCTGGACGGGCTATCCCGCTGGTGCACCTTGGTACGACGACTGGACGGCCAGTTACCTCGACCCCATCCAAGCCATGCTGGAGGCCACCTGCAACGGTATCAGCAAGGGCACCGAGCGGTTTTCGGGCAACCACCTCTACTATTTCACGGTGTTCAATGCCGACCTTGCGCACCAAGCGGTGTCAGATATCGCCGCCACTGCACTGGCCAAATTCCCGCTCAGTATCCACATCGGCGACGAGGAGAAGCCCATTAAAATCCCGCTCGACCCCAACATCCCAGACTACCTCCGCTCGCTGTTCCGTACAGTGGAGAAAACGGCCCGCCTACTTGCCCGCGAACTGCCTGAACTGCTGCCCAGCGATCCGCTGCAAGCCGAACGCATACCCGCCACAGCCCCGCGCCGCGTACGCGGCGACGAGGCCGCTCAACTGCGCCGCGATTTGAAAGAAAAATGGAATTTTGACTCCAACTGGTGGAACCCGCTCGTGGAATCTTCGCCCCGCGAGGTGGTGTTCCTCAACGGCCTCACCGACGATAAAAAACAGGTCATCGAAACGGAAGTGCGCCGTCACCTCAGCCGCCCGCTCTACCTGCTGGACTGCGATACTGGCCTGTTCGAGATCGCACCAGAGCAAATTTTTGAGTCTGCTTTTGAGGGCATCGTGTTCGATGGCGGGCTAGAATGGGTCATCTATTTTTCCCACCACTACACCACCACCTTCGGCGGCGATTGGCTTGTGCAAGCCATCCGCGACACTTATCGTGATGAACCAGAGGCAATTAACCGCTGGTAGAAAACCGATTGGCTCATGTTCCGAAACCGCCAAAACCCACCGGGTGACTGGCAGTCACCCGGTGGGTTTTG
>JAYSUY010000859.1:0-30687 GCA_043718855.1 Saprospiraceae bacterium
TGGGAAGGAATAAAAAGAGAGCGGCAACTGGGGTACCCGGTTGCCGCTCTCCTTTTTTATTCCCCAAACAAACAAGAGCCGCCCCATCTCTGAGGCGACTCCTGTTTTTCTGCGGTGGGCCCAGCAGGAATTGAACCCGCGACCGTCTGATTATGAGTCAGCTGCTCTAACCATCTGAGCTATGGGCCCGTTTGCTGTAAACAACGGCGCAAAGGTAGCGCGAGTTCCAAGATTTGATGGGGAGTTTTTTGTGAAAACTGCTGTGCAGTTCGGGGGCGGCACTCCTGAATGCACAAGCATATCTTGCACCCTAAAAATTTGCCTATCATGCTCACTTTGGATAATTTTGAGGCAACCCTGACCTCCAAAATCGTGCAACGCGGCCACGAATATTTCAAAAGTCAGGCCGTCGAAACCCTTGACGAAGACTCTCCCGGAAACTGGTCAGCGGTCGTTTCTGGCACCGAGGACTACGAAGTGGAGGTCGTGCTTTCCGGCAAAACCGTCATGGAAACATCCTGCGATTGCCCTTACGATGGCGGTCCGGTCTGCAAGCATGTTGTTGCCGTACTGTATGCCTTGCGCGAGCAAGCAACAACGACGAAAAAGAAGCCCGGCAAACCCGGCAAGATGACTTTCGAGGATTTGCTGCTCAAAGTCAGTCTGGACGAACTCCGCAACTTCGTCCGTCACCAAAGGCAGGGAGACCGCGAATTTGGCGAAAAATTCATGCTGTTTTTTGTTGAAAAAGACCCGGGTATAGATGTTTTGGGCAAATACGAGGGCTTGGTACGCGGCATCGTCCGCAGCAATTCCAGCCGGGGCTTCATGGAATACCGCCAAACTTTTGCCTTTGTCAAAGAAATCCGTTCAGTGCTGAATGCCGCTGACACGGCCATTTCGCAGAAAAACTACCGCAACGCATTTGCCATCGCAAAGGTGATCTGCCAAGAAGTCATGCAACTGATCCAGACCAGCGACGACTCTGCCGGCAACATCGGTGGCGTGCTTTCATCAGGCATCCAGATTTTTGAAGACATCGCTGAGGCCGAAGCCACCAGCCCAGAACTGCTGAGCGAACTGCTCGGCAATTTAGAAAAGGCACTGGCAAACAAATCGTGGTTCGACTACGGCGATTATGGCTACGAGCTGCTGGCTGTCGCCGAAAAAACGGCCCTCCGAACCGAGCCAGGGACTTACCTGCGCCTCTTGGATGCGCTGGCAAAAATCCACGTCGGGCAGTACAGCGACTACAAGCAAGACCATTTCAAAAAAGCGAAAATCCGGTTCTTGGAAAGCATCGGTCGCGTGGAAGAAGCCGAAAAACTTGTTGCCGCCAACCTGGACGTTGTGGAGGTGCGGATGGGTGTCGTTCAGCAAGCCATTGAAAAACAGGATTTTATCAAAGCAAAGCGGCTCGTGGCCGAAGGCATCCAAATCGCTGAGGGCAAACAGCACCCCGGCACAGTCGCCAATTGGGAAAAGGTGCTGCTCGACATTGCCCAGCACGAAAACGACGTAGCGACGGCGCGCCATTTCACCCAAAAATTTGCCTTCGACCGGGGCCTGAACGTCAAATATTATCAGGCTTGGAAAGCCACCTTCCCGCCTGTGGAATGGCCCGGGATCATCGAACAATACATCCAATCGGTGATGGAGAAAGAAAAAGCGAGGCCCCGCAAAGGCATCTGGGACAGCTTGGAACACGCCCTGTTCCTTCGGCTTTCGCCCGTTTTTATTCAAGAAGAGCAATGGGAGCGGCTGTTGAACTTCATCCCGAAAGACCCCGGAGAAAGCCCGCTTTCCACCGTTCACCCTTATTTGTCAAAACGTTATCCTAAGGAAATGCTGGCTCTCTACCTGCCCGTGCTGGAAAACCTGGGCGACAAGGCCAGCAACCGCAACGAATATCAGCGCCTCGCTGAACTGATGAAGAAGGTGAAACAGGACATAGAAGGCAGCCACGAGGCGGTAGAAGGGCTGGCCGCCGGGCTGATCCAGAAGTATCCGAGGCGGCCTGCTATGGCGGAGGAGATGAGGAAGGTGGTGAGGAGGTGAGGTCGCGGTCAGAAGTTGAGTTTGTTTCCGTGCGCTATATTGAGCAAAAATTCCACAAACTCCGGGTAAAAAACCATGCGAAACTCAGTAGCCTTCAAGCGTTTGATCGCTTCGTCTTTTTCCAAGTCGTAAAAATCGACGACCCGCTTGAAGATATCCGGGTCGTTTGTTTGTGTTCTTGCCTCGGTCAGTTTTTCGACAGTTTCACCTAAGTAAAGCAGCAGCGCAGGAAAGCCTTCGTGCTTGACGATATCTTCTTTCCGTTTTTGTTGAATGATCATGTCGTAGAAAAACTCCCTCTCGCTGGGTTTGAGGCGATCTTTTACTTTGGGGTGTTGAATCACTTCTGCCGTGCGGAATCGAGCCATATCAAACCCGTCAAAGGCTCGCTCGACTGCTTTTTTGGCCGCATCAACCGTCATCATCAAGGCAATCGTCACAATGACCTTATCGGGGTTGGCTTTGACCTTTTTGAGAAATTCTCGCTCAAAATCAGGGATGTTCAGTATTTGAATGTCCTCGTGATCGTGTCCCACATCGTGAAACAGCAACTCGTACTCTCGTGCTGATGTACTTCCCGGCTGGTACAAAAAAAGGCAAGCAGGCTTGTTCTTTTCGGGAGAAGTCAACAAATAATCCGTGATTTCTCTAATGGCCTCCGGGGTTTCCGGAAGACTTCTGAATGTGCCTTTGGGCGACAGCACCAGCAGTGCGTGCCGGGCACTCGAGGCATCAACCACTTGTGCTACCCGCATGAATTTCGAGTTTTTGGCAAGTGTGCTGCCCAAGAAGCCGATGTCCACTTGTCCAGACTTTACCTTGTCGGCCACTTCTCCACTGAAATAAAAACTGTGCTTAAAGCGGTCAAATCCGTTCAAATGCTTCCCAGGAACACTAAAAATCGGCTCGTCATCCGCCAAATCGGAGTAAGCCGTCAACTGAACGTGCTTGAAAAATTCCTTCGTCATGGTCAGCCGCGGTTCCTGGTTTTTTGCCAACAGAGGTGCCGCCCAAAAGCCAGAACTGAATGCGATTTTTAACGGCTCATATTCCGAAAGCGGCAAGCCAAGATGAACACAAGCATTCTTAAAGTGCTCTTGTGAGCCAACCCCGTTTAACAATCGGCTAATGGTCCCTGGGTTGAGGCCGAGTTTTACTGCAAGTGCTTTTTGATTCCTGGGTTTGCCCGGCTTACCCAGTTCGTTTTTGATGCGTTGAGCGATTTTACCTTTGTCCATATCAAAAATTGGTTGTCAATTTTGATGTAAAATTATCATTTATTGACAACACTGCAACACCCTGTTGCATACCCCAGAGCGAACCCAGCATCTTTGGCTCGACGCAGCCCAGGGCCTCCAAATTTCAAATCAGCATTTTCAGATGACTTTCTCGACTCGCAGCAGTGCTTGCTGCGGGCAAGGCATTGTTTTGTCAAACCAACCAACAGATTATGGCACCTTCCAACAACTGCATTTGGGCTTTACTGGCGGCAGCCAGTGCAGGAGCCTTGATTTCGTTTCAAATTTTGGCTGAAACGGCCTTGAAAAACACCCTGAAAGGTGGGGTTTTCCACACTTCAGTCATCGCATTCGGCTCCGCCTTTGCTATTCTGGTCATGTACGGCCTCTGGAACGGGCTGAAAATCTTCCCGGCTTTGGCCGAATTCAAGCCCCTTCGCGGGTTTGAGGTCTTCGGCGGGCTGACCAGAATCTTGTACCTCATTTTGGTGGTCTTTGCCTGTACCCGGTTGGGCATTGCCAAAGCCACTTGCATTGTCATCAGTATGCAGGTTCTGGCCAGTTCTGTATTTCAGGCCAACGCACTCTTCGGCTCGCCGCTCATTGGCTGGACTTGGGAAAAGACACTCGGCCTGCTTCTGCTGGTGCTCGGAGTCGTGTTGATGGTCGTAAAACGGGAATGACCTCTTCTGTCCTTCCTGGTAAGGAACCGCCGATGAATACTATCTCTCAACATTTTAAATTCTATCAAAATGCAAAATCAGGGACCAATAACATGGCCAACCATCATTGGGATTTTTTTAAGGTGGGTCGTAATCCCTGCAGTGTATAAGCCCACTCAAATTTATCTAGAAAACGACACGGGCCAAGACCTGACCATCACCCTAACTTATTATGAACGAGATATCAGGGCCTCCTTCTCTCGATGGGAATTTTGGGAGGGCCAATGGCTGACAGGAACGTGTATCGTTTCCGCTGGAAGTGCGCAAATCATTGGCTCGGTGAAAGGGAATGGGAATCGAACGATAACGGTTCGCGCAACTGCTCCGGGAAAGCAGACTATACCCATGACTAAGTTTCTTCACCCCGTCGAATGGGGCCTCTTTGAAGACTCCTACCAAATGAGAATCACCCCTGACGACTTAAAGCCAGAGTTCGATCCAAGTAAGCTTCTCTTGTGGCCTTTGCGGGGCGGCTCCAAGTGGCCCCACCAATAGAAACGCTACTCTGTATCGGATGAAAGTAGCCCCTAAACAAAGTTCTCATTTCATTTTTCAACTATCAACATTATGAAAGTTCTCAGTTTTCAAGGTAAAACCGTAATTGCCAGTAAAAAAACGACTGATTCCAGCACTGATTCCTGCTTCATTACCTTGGCAGCGATGTTTGGAGTTTTCTATTTCCTCGGTCATCTGGAGTACTATGGCCCCTATCTGCTTGTTGGTATAGTTTTTTGGATAACGGGCATTTTTTTCATAAATAGATGGCAAAAGAGAAGAAAGGGAGTGGTGATGGCAAAAAATTGGGATAATTTGAAAAACAACCAGACAAGTGTTTTAACCACGGTATTCGTTGAACGTTTAGAAGTGGGCATGGAGGGCGGCGGAACTGAAATGATTACAAAAATTGCTTTCGTCCACGGTTATTTTTATAGGGCTATAAACGAAACGGTAGAAGGCGACTATCATTTGTTTTTTAAAAATCGCCTGACACTGGAAATGCACCTGACTTACTGCCAATCTGACCCAGAGGTCTATTTCCTTTCTGAAATAGAGACATAAACTCACTTCTGAAATTTCCTGTACGCCTTCCGCCGTCTTCCATTTGAGCAGAAGGCAATCTCTTACATTCAAATTTGGTCATCATGCAACAACAATCCGCCCCACTCGGGCCAGCCACTCCTTTGCTCGATCTACTCGACGATTTCCTCCCACCCGGAGAATCAGCAGCCCAATTCTTCGCCCTACTGAAAAAAACCCGGGGCAGCAAAAGCCAATTTAACACCCCCTACAAAAACACCCTTCAGTCAGCCCTCACCGCCCCTGAGGCCGAACGCCAAAATGCCCGCACCTTAGAAAACATCACCGCTTGGAATTCTATCTGCACTGTACTGCAGGGGGAGCGAAAAACCCCCGGCCTCGGTGGACACCTCGCCACATTTGCCTCTGCATCAACGCTGTACGAGGTACTTCAAAATCATTTTCTCCACGATGGGGAAGGCCTGGCTGCCGAAATTCTTCTGCCACAAGGGCACGCCAGCCCCGGTCTATACGCCCGCGCCTGGCTCGAAGGAAGGCTTTCAGACGAGCAAATCGCCCTCTTCCGGCAGGAGACAATTGGTGGCCTGCCCTCGTACCCGCACCCACGCCGGATGCCTGATTTTTGGCAAGTGCCCACCGTCAGCATGGGGCTTGGCCCGCTCACAGCCATTGCTTTGGCCCGAATGCGCAAGTACATCGTTTGCAGGGATTTGCACGAAAAAACGGAAGCGGTCGGGCGGGTTTGGGCATTCCTCGGCGACGGCGAACTGCTCGGCGAACCAGAGTCGCTGAGCGGAATTTGGCTCGCCGGAAAAGAGCGTTTGAGCAATCTTGTCTTTGTTGTCTCCTGCAACCTCCAGCGGCTCGACGGCCCTGTTCAGCCTTCCGGAAAAGTGATCCAGGAAGCCGAGCGCATTTTCCGGGCAGCAGGCTGGCTGGTTCTAAAAATAATCTGGGCCAGTGAGTGGGACTCGATTTTTGAACGCGACAAAAACGGAAAACTCCTCGCCCATCTCGAAGCCCTGCACGACGGTGATTTCCAACAAATCGCGGCCTACACCGACGGGGGGAAAGTCCGAGCAAAACTCACGGGCGGCGACCCAGAAATCGCCGAAATCCTCGCCCCGTTGAGCGATGCCGAATTGCTCAATTTGCGCAGGGGCGGCCACGATGCCGAAAAGGTTTACGCCGCTTACGCCCATGCGGTTCAATCCGACCGCCCCGTCGTTATTTTGGCTAAAACATTGAAAGGAAATAACTTAGGCTCAAAGATCGCTGCCCAAAACAATGCCCACCAGAACAAGGAAATGAGAGGAGATGACCTCGTGGCCTTCTGTCGCCGCCTCGAAATCCCGCTGAGCGACGAAGACGCAAAAGCCCTGAAATTTTACCGCCCGCCCGAAGACAGCCCCGCAATGCAATGGCTCCACGCCCGCAGAAAAGCTCTCGGCGGCTACTTGCCCGCCCGAAACGCGAAGGCGGATGCCCGCCTGCTGATTCCTCCCGACCCGTTTTTCAACTTGTACGATGCTGGAAAGAAAACCATGTCCACGACCAAAGCCTTCGTCGAGATGCTCCGCGAAATGTTGAATCTGAGCAAGCAATTCGTGTTCATCGTCCCAGATGAGGGGCAAACTTTCGGGGCCGACTCGATTTTCAAAGAACAGCAGGTATGGAACCCCGTAGCCGACGAGGGCGTGGCCGCGCTCCCCGTTTTTTCCGGCCTGAAGGAAAGCCGAAGCGGTGGGGTTTTTCAGGAAGGCATCAACGAAGCAGGCGCATTGGCGACCTTCACCGCAGCAGGGACTTCCTACGCGCTGAATGGGGTTCCGCTTTGCCCCTTCTACATGTTCTATTCCATGTTCGGGTTTCAGCGCGTGGGCGACTCCATTTGGGCCGCTGCCGACGCTTTATGCCGTGGTTTTTTGCTTGGCGGCACGGCTGGGCGCACGACCCTCAACGGCGAAGGGCTACAACATCAGGATGGCCACTCCCACTTGCTTGCGCTGACCAACCCAGCGGTCATCTCCTACGACCCGGCCACCTCATGGGAAGTCGCCTCGCTTGTGCGCACGGGTCTGCACCGGATGTTCGGCGACGCGGGCGGCGACCCAGATGTGATGTTTTACCTGACGCTCTACAACGAAATTCGTCCCATGCCCGCTCGCCCGATAGAGGCGACCGACGAGGCCATCGCGCGGGGCATTTACCGACTGCAAAAAAGCGGCCTCGAACCGCAGAAAAGCCAGATCAAAGTCAACCTGCTCAGCTCTGGGACGATTTTGTTCGAAGCCCTCGAAGCAGCGAAATTGCTTGAAAACGAAGGCATTGCAACTGATGTCTGGAGCGTCACGAGTTGGACAGAACTCTACCGCGATGCCGATAACTGTCGCCAGCACAACTTGCTGAACCCCAGCGAGCCGCCCCGAAAACCGCACTTTTCTGAGGTGCTGGAAGCCGAAACAGGCGGCGTTTTCGTGGCCGTCAGCGATTGGATGCGCTTGTTGCCGGGCTGCCTCGAACCCTGGATTCCGGGGAGGTTCATCGCTCTTGGCACCGACGGTTTCGGCCTCTCGGACAGCCGTGCCAACCTGCGCCAGCACTTCGGCATCAGCCCCGAACAAATCGTTTTTGCCGCCCAGCAACTGCTGGCTCGCGGGTAATTTTTCATGTCAAAATTTACGAAAACTATGCTCACTGAATACAAAATGCCCGCACTCAGCAAGCCGGAAGACGACACTCAGATAGAATACACCATTGGAAAGATCCTCAAGAAACCAGGCGACCTAGTGGCCGAAGGCGAAGAGGTGCTGGAAGTAGAAACCGTCAAAGCCAATAAAGCGATCGAGTCTGAACACACGGGCATCATCGAAACCATTGTCGTCCGAGAAGGTCAGGAAGGCATCGTTGCCGGCGATTTGCTGTTCACCGTCCGCGTCGCTGTGGAACCGGAGGTTGCTGCGCCAACCACAATCGTGCAGCCCCCGGAACAGCTCGTTCAAGCGGAACTGCCGCCCGAACCGCTCGAAACTGCCGCCGTGCTGCCGCCCGTTTCAAAACCCAATTTGCCCAAACCCAAATCGCCGCTGCCTATCACACCGCTGGCACAGGAGATTGCAAACATCTGCTCAATAGAAATTTCAGACATCGAAATCCCGCCGGGCAGCCTGCGCATCGGCTCAAAGATGGTGCTGGATGTCATCAAAAAACGGCTCTCAGCTGTGCCAGTTTCGAGCCTTCCGGCACTTCGTCTGCCCGATTTTTTCGCCTTTGGCTCCATTCGTCGCGAAAAAATGAGCGGCATCGCCAAAGCCACCGCCAAAAATATGCAGGCTGCTTGGTCGAACGTCCCACACGCTTGGCTTATGGAAAAAGCCGACCTAACCGCACTCGAAACTTTCCGAGGAACGCACAAAGAAGCCGTCAAGCAGGCAGGGGGCAGTCTCACGGTCACAGTCATTGTGGCGAAAGCGGTGGCCGGTTTGCTTCGGAAATTTCCCCGCGTGAACGCGAGCGTGGACATGACCGCACAGGAAATCGTTTTCAAGGATTTCATCCACATCGGCATAGCGGTGGACACCGAGCACGGGCTGTTCGTACCTGTCATCCGCGACTGCGACCGAAAAAACATGGCCGAAATCGGGGCCGAACTGCTGCAGTTGTCATCTTTGGCAAAGGATAAAAAGTTGCCCCCGGAAAACATGGAAGGCGGTACATTCACCATCACCAACGTAGGCGGTATCGGCGGCACAAGCATTTTGCCTATCGTCAACGCCCCGCAAGCAGCCATTTTGGGCATGACCGCCGCCCAGACCGAGATGGTCTGGAACCCCGAAAAGCAGGCCGCCGAACCGCGGCCGTTGATGCAAATGACACTTGGCTTCGACCACCGATTGGTCAATGGCGGCGAAGCCGCCCGCTTTTTACGGCAGTTGAAAGCCATCTTGGAGACACCAGAATTGATGCTGGTGGTGTGAAAACAGCAACCCTTATCAAACGGCCCCGTAAAGACAGGAGTCGCCCCATCTCTGAGGCGGCTCCTGTTCGTTTGAGGCGACCCAGCAAGCAGCGCGAGTTCCACGATTCGCAGGGCAGATTTTTTACAGAAACTGCTGTGCAGTTCGGGGGGATGCCGCATCTTTCGTCAAAATTGACTGCGCCCATGACCCTCTCCATCCCCACGCCCTGCACCCAACGCTGGGCCGATATGACTCCCGTCCGCACCGACTGCCGCTACTGCGCCGCTTGTGAGCGGCAAATCGTGGATTTCAGCACCAAAACCGACGCTGAAATACTCGCCCACCTGCGCAGCAGCGGCGGCAAAGTCTGCGGTCGCTTCCGGCCCGAGCAGTTGGAGCGGCCCCTCGTGGCGGCCCGCAGCAACTTGCGGCGCGGCGGACTGACGGCGGCAGCGGCAAGTGTGGCGGCGGTTTTGGCGGCGCAACAGCCTGCTGCTTCGCCGGTGCCGCCGCAGCGTGTGGAGCAGCAGCAGCCAGGGGCGGGAGAGCGGGTTTTTGCAGAAAAAAAGGTGGAGAAGGATTCGGTTCGGACGGTTTCGGGGAAAGTGGTGGATGACACAACGGGCGAGCCGCTCATTGGGGCAACTGTATCTGTCAAGGGGACAACGCTGGGGGCCGTCGCTCAGTGGGACGGCATTTTCCATCTGCAACTGCCGCTCAATTTTATCCTAAAAGGTGAGATTGCTCTCAACGTTTCCTACTTTGGATACAAATCTCATACAGTTGCACTACCAGTGCAAGTACGCCGAGAAAACTTGTCAATATTGCCGATTAAGATGGAAGAAGAACGCGGCACAACTTTGGGCGGCATCGAAGTCTACAATTATCTCGAATCTCCCCTCAAAACCCGCCTCCGCCATTTTTTCCAAAAAATATTCTGACCCACTACGCCACTGCCCCTGACCGCAGCATCCGCTCTGCGTCGGAAGCACTTTCCCACACACACTTCACCAAAACATTTTAACCAATGCCCTCACACCTTTTTAACCGTAGGCCCTTGGCCGTTGGCTTTTTGCCGTTGGCCCTTGGCCTTTTGCTTTTCGCTTGCAAAACCGGCACCCGCACCGACCAGCCCAACACCGCCGTCAAAGACAAAACTCGCACCGACATGACCCTCACACCGCTCCCCACCCCACCGCCCGGCAGCGACTACGCCGATGAATGGCGCATCGTGGACAGCCTCCAAAATCAGGGCCTCCTCAAAAGCGCCCTCGAAAAAGTAGAGACCATCGAGGCCCGCGCCCGCATAGACAGCAAGCCCGCCCAGGTGCTGAAAGCCTTGATTTTCAGGGGGAAATTCATCACTGGGCTCGAAGAGGACGGCATCGTGAAGGCCATCGAACTGTTTGAAAAAAACACCGCCGAGGCCAAACAGCCCGAACGCGCCGTGCTGCAAAGCCTCACCGCCGAACTCTACACCACCTACCTGCGCAACCAGGGCTGGCGCATTCGGAACCGCACGGAAGCCCCCCCCAGCCCCCCCGATGGGGGGGAGACCGGGACACCCAATCCCACCGGAGAACCCAAGAGCGGAGCCTCCTCCCCCCCAACGGGGGGGCCGGGGGGGGCTTGGCTCCTCACCGCCTCCGCCGCCCAAATCGAGCGCCGCGCCCTCGACCTATACGCCGCTTCGGTGGAGCCGCTCGCGCCCGTGCTCTCGGCCCCGGCGGAGGGCTTCCGCGACATCCTCACGCCCGGCCTCAACGACTCCATCAGCGGCAAACCGCTCCGCCCCGGACTCTACGACCTGCTCGCCGACCGCGCCATCCAGCACTTCCGCAACGAGCGCAACTACCTCACCCAGCCCGCCTACGCTTTCCTGCTTGACCAGCCCGAAGCCTTCGCGCCGGTGGCCGATTTCCTGAAAATAAAATTTGAGTCGCAAGACCTCACGAGCGGCAAGTGGCTGGCTGTCAAGGCTTTTCAGAAAGTGTTGAGCCAGTACGCGGCCACAGGCGCAGGGCAGGGCAACGCCTCTGCCTCCATTGCCGCCGACCTCGCCCGCCTCCAATTCGCCCAGAATACTTCCTCGCTCGACAACAAAAACGCGCTCTACGCCCGCGCCCTTGAAGCCTTGCACCAGCAGCACCGCGACCACCCGATGGACGGCGAAATCGTCTGGAACATGGCCCACCACTTGGTGTATGGCACGGAGGCGACCGACAAGGAAAAAGGCGCGAACGCCCGCTCCGCCGTCGCGCTGCTCGAAGATGTCCTCCTTCGCCACCCCGGCACCTACGGGGCCCAGCAGTGTCAGGTGCTGCTCCGCGAAATACAGGCCGCGAGCATGCAGACCGAAATCGAGAAGGTGGGCCTGCCGGGCCGCAGTCTGCTCGTGTCGCTCGGTTTTGCCAACCTCAAAGCCGCCTACGTCCGCGTGGTACGCATATCGAGTGACCCGGCAGATTGGGAAAAAATCCGCCGCAGCGACCCCGAATTCAACGAACAGAAATGGCTGAAAAGCCAGAAGCCGGTGCAAACCCGCACTTGGCGCATCACCGACCCCGGCGACTACCAGCAGCACCGCACCGAGATTGCGCTGGAGCCACTCCCTGTCGGCAGCTACTGGCTGCTGGTTTCGGGAAATGCCGACTTCGACGCGCCCGATACGCACCCGGAAGCCTTCACCGCCTTCACCGTGTCGAACCTTGCTTCGGTGAGTTACAGCCAGCAGGGCAAAACTTCTTTCGTGGCCATGGACCGCACCACGGGTGCACCGCTGGCGGGCGTGAAGTTTGATTTTTACCACCAAGACTACCGCAGCGGGCGGGAGGAGCGCCGCTTTGTCGGCTCTGCCACGAGCGGTACCGACGGTTTTGCGGCAGCCAACATTCCCGAAAACATGGTGTACGATGCCCGCGCCTCGCTCGGCAACGACACACTCTGGGCAGGCCAAGCCAGCAACTACGACCACCGCGACAATTACCAGCCGCAGCCGCAAGCGCAGTTTTTCACCGACCGCAGCATCTACCGCCCCGGCCAGACGGTGTACTTCAAGGCGGTGGCCTACCAGTTGGTGAAAACCGACGGCAAACAACTGCCCCAAATCCTTGCCAACCAGAAAGTTACGGCCCGATTCTACGACACGAACGGCCAGCCGAAAGCGACGCTCGAACTGCGCAGCAACGAGTTTGGCACCTTCAACGGGGCCTTCGCCGCGCCCGCTTCGGGCCTCACGGGCGGCATGAGCATCCGCTGCGACGAGTTGCAGGGGCAAGCCGATTTCAGCGTGGAGGAGTACAAGCGGCCCAAATTCGAGGTGACGACCAAGCCCATCGAGGGCGCGTTTCGGGTCAACGACAAAATCACCCTGCGCGGCGAAGCCAAGAACTACGCGGGCAGCGCAGTGGGCGACGCGCAGGTGCGATACCGCGTGACGCGCCAAGCCCGCTACCCGATGTGGGACTGGGGCTGGATGCGGCGGCCCAACTACTCCGTATCGGAGCAGGAAATCACGAGCGGCATTGCCACCACCGACGCGAATGGCGCGTTTTCTGTGGAATTTCAGGCACTGCCCGACCCGGCGGTGGCGAAAAAAGACCAGCCCATTTTTGACTATCAAGTGTCGGTGGACGTGACGGACATCACGGGCGAAACCCGCAGCGCCACCGCCACCGTGAGCGCGGGCTACGCCGCTTTGCAGATGGCTTGGGTGCTGCCCAACGATGCCGACTTGGACTCGCTGAGCAAGACGCTCATCGTGGCGACCAACATGGCCGGGCAGCCACAGTCGGTTGTGGGGGAAATCACGCTGCAACGCCTCGTGGCACCCAAGTCGCTGTACATCAGCCGCTACTGGGAAAAACCGGACTTGGCGACCATCCCGAAATCGGACTTCACGCGCCTGTTCCCGGACTACGCATTCATGGACGAGGACGACCCGATGAAGTGGGGCCGCGAAGATTTCACCCGCTCCGTGCCGTTCAACACCGCCACCTCGAAGACCGCCGACCTGAACGGCGGGCGCATCCAGCCGGGCTATTATTTGGTGAAACTCACCACGAAGGACAGTTACGGCGAAGCCGTGACGCTGGAAAAAGTGGTGCGCGTTTTTGACTCCAAAAAGCCCGCTACGCGCTTCACCACGCCCGACAATTTTGTAGAAAAAAACACGCTCGAACCCGGCCAGACGGCCCGCATCTGGATGGGCAGCCAAGCCCCCCTGATGCACGTCCTGCTGGCCCGCCACCAATCCGTAGGGGCTGAAAAACCCCGCTGGCTGCCCGTGCGCGGTGCCGAAAAAGTCGAAATCCCGGTGACGGAAGCCGACCGGGGCGGCATCGTGCTGCACGGCGTGACGGTGCTGAACAACCGCATCTACGGCCCCGGCCAAATCCGGGTGGAGGTACCCTGGAGCAACAAAGACCTGAGCATCAGTTACGAAACCTTCCGCGACAAACTCGCGCCGGGTCAGCGGGAGGAGTGGCGCATCAAAATTTCCGGCCCGAAAAAAGACCGCGTGGCTGCCGAGATGGTGGCCGCCATGTACGATGCCTCGCTCGACCAGTTCCAACCGCACGAGTGGCGGCGCATCGGTTTCCCGCTCAACGCACCGTCTGACCGTTTCGGCACCAACTGGGACTTCCAGGCCGAGCAGGGCTACGGGCAGGTGTTCCAAGAGCAGGATATGCTCATGCCCAGCCGCAACTACCGGCAAATCAACTGGTTCGACTTCCCGTTCTGGGGCGGCGGTGTTGTGTACGCGATGAAGACGATGGCCCGCTCGAATGCACCAGAACAGGCTGGGGAGGAGATGCTGCAGATGTCTGACATGGCTGTAGTGGATGCCCTAGCGTCCGCAGCGGGCGGCATGGCTCCGCCAAAAGCCAAGTACGAAGACATAGCGAGTACGTTCGACCCAGAAGCTGGCGAAGTGCATATCGTGAAGAACAAACTGGTACCTCCCCCGCCCGCGCCCATCCGCCGCAACCTGAACGAGACGGTGTTTTTCTTCCCCGAACTGCGCACCGACGCGGAGGGCAACGTGGTGCTGAAATTCACCATGAACGAGGCCCTCACCCGCTGGAAACTGCTCACCTACGCCCACACGAAGGATTTGCAGCAGGCCCTCTCGGTGAAGGAGGTGGTGACGCAGAAGGAACTGATGGTGATTGCCAACGCGCCGCGCTTCCTGCGGGCGGGCGACGAGTTCGAGTTTGCGGCCAAAGTCAGCAACCTTTCGCAGGAGGCCATCAACGGCGGCACGGCCACGCTCAGTTTGCTGGATGCCAACACGTTGCAGCCCGTGGAGAAGGACTTTGGCCTGACGGCGATTACCCGCGTCAACAATTTCAACATCCCAGCGGGACAGTCTGCGCCGCTGGCTTGGCGAGTGCGCATCCCTGCCGACTTCGCGGGCGCGGTGACGTGGCAGATTTCTGCCGACGGCAAAAAATTCCGCGACGGCGAGGAAAGCACCCTGCCTGTGGTAACCAACCGGATGCTCGTGACCGAGACCCTGCCCATCAGTGTGCGCGGCGGCCAGACCAAAACCTTCGTTTTTGACAACCTAAAAAACGCGCCGACGGGGAATAACTCATCCCTCATCACGCATAACTACACCCTCGAATTTTCGAGCAACCCCGCTTGGTACGCCGTGCAGTCGCTGCCCTACCTCATGGAGTTTCCGCACGAGTGCGCCGAGCAGATGTTCAGCCGCTTCTACGCCAACACGTTGGCAGCCAGTGTAGTAGAAAAAATGCCGAACATTAAACGGATTTATGAGCGGTGGAAAACAGCCAACGGAGGCGCGGCTTTGAAGAGCAACCTGAGCAAAAATCAAGAACTCAAATCCGCCCTGCTGGAAGAAACACCCTGGGTGATGGACGCGCAAAACGAGGAGCAGCAAAAGCAAAACATCGCGCTGCTGTTCGACCTCAACCGCATGAGCGACGAGCGCGAGCGGGTGCTGGGGGTGCTGACGGAAAGGCAAAATGGTGATGGCAGTTGGTCGTGGTTCCCCGGCGGGCCGGGCAATTGGCACATCACGCAGCACATCGTGAGCGGCTTTGGGCATTTGGCAAAATTGGGCGCACTGGATGCCCAAAAAGACCAGCGCACTGCTGAGATGCTGGAAAAAGCGCTCGACTACTGCGAAACGAAGATGAATGAGCAGTACCGCGAACTCGAAAAGCAGGTGCAAGCGGGTAAGGCAAAATTCGAGGACGACCACTTGGACGGCATGGTGATTCAGTACCTGTACGCTCGGTCGTTTTTCATCGCTCCGGTGGACAAGCCTTCGCGCCCGCTGGCCTACTACCTCGACCAGTCTGAAAAATACTGGCTCAGCAAGGGGCTGTACCAAGAAGGGATGCTCTCACTCGCGCTGCACCGCGCAGGCCGGGCAGAGGCTGCCCAGCGCATCGTCGCCAGCCTCCGCGAGCGGGCCACGATGAAGGAGGAACTGGGGATGTACTGGCCTACCGACTGGGGCTTCTACTGGTATCAACTTCCGGTAGAGACGCAGGCCCTGATGGTGGAGGTGTTCGGCGAGGTAGCCAACGACCAGAAATCGGTGGAGGAACTGCGCATCTGGCTGCTGAAAAACAAGCAAACCAACCGCTGGGAAAGCACGAAGGCGACGGCGGAGGCGGTGTACGCGCTGCTGCTCGGTTCGGATTTCAAATCCTCACCAGCAGATTCCAAATCCTCACCAGCCAACTGGCTGAACAACACCAAGCCCGTACAAATCAGCATGGGCGGCAAGGCGTTGAAAATCAGCGAGTACGAGCCGGGTACGGGTTATTTCAAACAAAACTGGCCGGGCAAGGAAGTGAAGCCTTCGTGGGCCGAAATCAAGGTGGAAAACCCGAACTCGAACATCGCTTGGGGCGCGGCCTACTGGCAGTATTTTGAGGATTTGGATAAAATTAAGGATTTCAAAAAGACGCCGCTGACCATCGTGAAGCAGCTGTTTTTGGAGGAAAATACGCCTACTGGCCCCGTACTGAAACCCATCGCCGAAGGCCAAAAACTCAAGCGCGGCGACCGGGTGAAGGTGCGCATCGAAATCCGGGTAGACCGGGCGATGGAGTACGTCCACCTGAAAGACATGCGGGCGGCGGGCTTCGAGCCGATCAACGTGCTGAGCCAGTACAAGTGGCAAGACGGCCTCGGCTACTACGAAAGCACGAAGGATTTGGCGACCCACTTTTTTATCGACTATCTGCCGCGCGGCACTTTCGTGTTCGAGTACCCGATGGTGGTGAGCCACCGGGGCGACATGAGCAACGGGGTGACGACTATGCAGTGTATGTACGCGCCGGAGTTTGCGAGCCACTCGAAGGGAGTGCGCATTAAGGTGGAATGATAAATGAGGAAGATTTGACAACTTTTGCGAACGCGCCTGCTGGCTCAGCAGGCGCGTTCGCTCATTTTAGCGCAAGCCTTTGCCCGCGCCTCCGTACTTTTTCGGCCTAAAACTTCTGGCATGAAAAAGCAACTCCTCCTCTCTCTTGCGCTGCTCCTGTGCTGCGCCCGTCTCTTCGCCCAGTGGCAGCACATCCCCGGCCCCGATGGAGGGCTGGTCATCAATCTCGATACCGATGGAAGTCTGCTGTACGCGCTTACTACAACCAGTATCTACCGCAGCGACGATGAGGGCTACCACTGGCAGGTGATGGAAGGCTCGCACCACGCGGGCCGGGCGATTGGGCGTTTGGTGGTCGAAAACGGCGTTTTTTACGGAAAAAACTATGACGGAGAGGTGCTGCGCAGCAGTGACGGCGGTCAGACGTGGCAAGCGGTTTTGAAAAAACCCTACCCCATCACTGCACCCGGCGAGGTGCTGTACGAGGTGTTTGCCAAAGGCGACACGGTGCTGGTGAGCAGTGCCTTCACGATTTACAGGTCGGTGGATCGGGGGGAGACTTGGGCGGCGACGGGGGATTTGTTTGGGTATGGCCACAGCAACATTTTTTCTGCCGGGCCAGAATTGATGGCTTGGAGCGGGCGCAACATCCATCGGTCATCGGATGGGGGGCGGAGCTGGAAGCGGGTATTCAGCATAGCCACTAACTTTCATGCTGTGGGTTATGCCAACGGGTACGTTTTTGCGCTTTACAACAATACCAACAGGGTGGTGCGCAGTAAGGATGGGCTTAGGACTTGGGATGTGATTGACACTGATTCCATCAATTTTTCACCTCAAAGACCACAAATTTTGGGAGATGGGAAGCGCACTTACTACATCAACCGAGGCCAGTACTGCTCAGGAAACTATGCCTACTCCGATGACCGTGGACTGACGTGGCACTCCAAAGTTTGGGAGCAAGCGATTCCCGTATCAGTGCGGGACATCGTTTCCTTCGACGATCATCTGGTGTTGGCTCACCGACTGGGCATTAGCCATTCCACAGATCAATTAGAGACCCTGACGCACGAGCAAAGTGGCTTGGGCGCATCTCATGTGTACAGCATCTTTCCGGGGGAGCGCAACTTGGCGATCAACGCTTATCCGTTTGCCCAAATCTCTGACAACACAGGCGGCCAGTGGCGCAACCTCCTTCCGATCAATGCCGACCCCTGCTACGGAGGGCCAACCATACAAGGCACGCGCCAGCGGTGGTTTTTGACAGAGGAAGATGGTTGGGTGAATTTATTTTCAGAAGACGAAGGGGCGACTTGGCAGCAGTTGCCGCAACCCTTGAAGAATCTGACGGCATCTTCAGAAAATTGTCTGTGGGAAATGGAGGCTTACATCAGGAGGTGGTGCGACGGAGAAACCGATCCCGCCCAAGTTTCAACAGATGGGGTGGAGTATGAAAGTTTGCGCGCATTCGGCCAGCATATTTTAGCTCAAACCTACGACCGTCATGTAATTTTTGACGAACAAGGCCAACTCGTGGACCGTATCCCGTTTTCACCTTGCCCCTTAACTGGTTTCGGTGCCCTAAGCGGGTACATCCACTTCGACGGCCACCACCTCTTCCACTTCTGCGACCAAAACACCTACATTTTCAAAGAAAACGCCACCGATTGGGAAGAAATCTACCCCCAAGACTGGACGACCGGCATCCCGCTCTACCACAGCCGGATCACCGCCATCGCCACCCATCAGGGCGTGACTTGGGCCGCACTGGAAGGCAAGGGCCTCTTCTACACGACCGATGCCACCGGGCGGTTTTACCCCGCGCAGCCCCAACTGCCCTACCCGTACCCGACGGCCATTTCGTTCCGAGACAACACCATCTGGGTCGGCACGGACGGCGGCGGCATCTACCATATAACCCTCCCGCCCGGGCAGGCCGAGGCTGCCGGAAAGCCCACCTTCCAATGCTCGCCCAACCCCTCCGACGGGCGGCTGCGCCTCATGGCCGACGTGTTTTTTACCGAGGAAATACCGCTCGAAGTGCTGGACGTATCGGGGAAATCGGTGGCTTCCCAAATACTCTCCCCCGGACGGGCTTGGGACTTGGATTTCCCGAATTTGCCGCAAGGCTTGTATCTGCTGATGCTGCGAACCGGCGTAGGTACCCTGGGGTTAAAGTGGGTCGTGTATTGATGCTACGGCCGCTGCCCGAGCGCACCTCCACACCGCGCACTTGCCGCTCAAGGCATTCGAGGGAAAAAATACCCGTCAAAACTTTTTTTAACACAGTGAGCAACGTTCCTTTGCCCTTAGAAAAATCAAATTTTTTTCACTAAAACGTAAAAAAGACATGGCAACTGTAGCCGAACGTGTTACGAAAATTATTGTTGACAAACTTGGAGTGGAAGCGAGCGAAGTGAAAGCAGAAGCTAACTTCATCAATGACTTGGGCGCAGACTCGCTCGATACTGTTGAACTCATCATGGAGTTCGAGAAGGAGTTCGACGTGTCCATCCCGGATGAACAGGCAGAGAAGATCACGACGGTCGGCCAGGCCATCGATTATCTGGAAGCACAAGTAAACGCTTGATATTAGGCTCCTGTCACACCTCTTTACCCGGTTTGTCCCATGAGCGGTTCAAGGCTGACACAGCTTTGAACCGCTTGCTTTTTTTGCGGTTACCTTGCAATCATGCCGAGCGTTTACCTTAGCTCAAAATTGACATTATGAAACGAGTCGTCGTCACCGGCTTAGGTGCCATTACTCCTATCGGCAACAACATTCCTGCCTACCTCGAAGGCCTGCAGCGCGGTATCAGCGGTGCTGGGCCGATCACTCAATTTGACACCGCACAGTTCAAGACCAAGTTCGCCTGTGAGGTAAAAGGTTTTGTCCCAGAGGATTTTATGGACAGAAAAGAGGTGCGGCGCATCGACCGCTTCACGCAATTTGCGCTCGTGGCTGCGGGTGAAGGCTTGCGCGACTCTGGTCTTGACCTTGGATCCATCAACAAACAGCGCGTCGGCGTGATCTGGGCCTCCGGCATCGGCGGCCTCCATACCCTCGAAAAGGAAATTGAGGAGCATGTGCTGGGTACAGGTGCGCCTCGACACAACCCTTTCCTGATTCCCAAAATGATCACCAACATGGGTGCTGGTATGATTAGCATCCAGTATGGCTTCATGGGTATCAACTACGCTACCGTGTCGGCTTGCGCCTCGTCCTCCCACGCCATCATCAATGCTGCTGATTACATCCGGCTCGGCAAAGCCGATATCATGGTGGCTGGTGGCTCCGAAGCGACCATCGCCAAGACAGCCGTTGGCGGCTTCAACAACATGAAAGCCATGAGCGAGCGCAACGATGACCCGCAAACAGCCTCTCGGCCTTACGACCGCGACCGCGACGGTTTTGTGTTGGGTGAAGGCGGTGCAGCGCTCATTTTGGAAGAATATGAACACGCTAAGCGACGTGGCGCGCGCATCTATGCCGAGTACATGGGCGGTGCGATGACCAACGACGCTTACCACATCAGCGCACCACACCCCGAAGGCATCGGAGTGATCGCGGTGATGAACCTCGTGCTACAGGAAGCCGGGCTAAGGGCCGATGAAATAGATTACATCAACACGCACGGCACATCCACCCCGTTGGGCGATGTGGCTGAGTTGAAAGCCATCAGCAAGGTGTTTGGCCAAGCTGCTGGCCGTCTCAACGTTTCATCCACCAAAAGTATGACTGGCCACTTGCTGGGCGCAGCAGGCGCAGTGGAGGCTGCCGCAAGCATCCTTGCCATGCAGCACGATTTCGTGCCGCCCACCATCAACCATTTCACGGATGATCCAGAAATTGACCCGGTGTTCAACCTCACGTTCAACGAAGCCCAACAGCGGAAAGTCAAGGCCATTCTCAGCAATACGTTCGGATTCGGCGGACACAATGCGTCCATCATTTTTAAGCAGGCCTGACATATCTGAACACCTCGCCTAAGGCCCACAGGCTTTAGGCGAGGTGCGGCGGTGTTTTGCAAATTCGTTTTATGAAGTTAGTCCGGCGTTTTTACAACCGCTATTTCCACCCTGAAAAAGACTTGGCCAATCGGCTGCGCTTGTTGTTGGGGTTCACCCCAGCACACTTGCAGCTGTTCAAGCTGGCTTTTTACCACAAAAGTTCGTTCGCCACCCGCGACTATGCCATCTCCAACAACGAGCGACTCGAATTTCTCGGCGATGCCGTGCTGAGTACCATCGTGGGTGAATACCTGTTCAAAAAATACCCCAACTCTGACGAAGGTTTTTTGACCAAAATGCGCTCCAAAATAGTGAAGCGCAACTCGCTCGACGACATTGCCGACAAGATGGGCCTCGACCTGTTTTTGGCTGATTACAACTCCACGCGCCTCTCCAAATCCATGCTCGGCAATGCGCTGGAGGCACTCGTAGGGGCGGTGTACATCGAGTTGGGATACGACAAAACGAAACATTACGTCATCCGCCGGGTGCTGCGCCGCTACCTCGACATCCACGAACTGGAACTCTACGACGACAACTTCAAGAGCCAACTCTTGGAGTGGTGCCAGAAGAACGGGCGACAGATCGAGTACAAAGTGGTGGCGAAGTACAAAAGCGAGAAGCGCGATAAGTTCAAAGTCGCCGTTCTCGTGGACGGCAAGAAACTCGGCACTGCCGATGATTTCAACAAGAAAAGTGCGGAACAACTGGCCAGCGAGCGGGCCATGACGGCTCTGGGAATGTTCAACGAGCACGGCCTACCGACCATCATGCCCGAACACGCGGAGGAGGACAGGTCGGAGTGAAGTTATGAGTTATGAGGTGACACGCCAGATAACTCATCCCTCATAACTCATCCCCGCGCTATTCTTCCAGTATCGGCAACAGCACTTCCACCCGTGTCCCCGTCCGTTGCCCTTGGCTCATTTCCCCGATATCTGTGATCTGGATAAACTCGCCCGACACCTTGCGGTGTATCTGGTGCAGCAGTTGGAGCCGGTCGCGGGTGATCTCCATGCCACGCGAGCGATGTTTCTGAAAATCAGGTCTTTCTGATTGTTTCTCTCGGCCTATGTTGTAGCCCACGCCGTCATCCTCAATGATGCAGCGCATCGTATCATCGTCGTCTCCAGGCAAGAATTCTACGCGAAGCAAGCCAGCCTGCCGTGGGCGGATACCATGTTCGATGGCGTTTTCGACAAAAGGCTGGATGATCATGGTCGGCACCGAGATGTCGTTCTGGTCGAGGTCAGGCGACACGAAAATCTGAAAATCAAGCCGCTCGCGGAAGCGCAACTTGCGGTTGATCTCTAAGTAGCGCTCCAGAAATTCGATTTCTTGCTCCATGTCCACCACTTCCAACTCGGAGTATTCGAGCGTATGGCGCATCATGCGGGCAAATTTGGCCAAGTATGTCTCTGCCTCGTTGTTGCGCCCGGAAGTGATCAGCCCTTGAATGGCGTTCAGCACATTGAACAAAAAATGGGGGTTCATCTGTGCTCGGAGGGCGCGAAGTTGAAGGCCTGACACCCGAAGACGAGCCATCTGCGCCTCCTGTCTGCTGCGTTCCAGTTGATGGCGCACTTCAATCTCTTCGCGGTCACGATCGCGCAGTTGGAGATAATGTTCGGCTGTATAATCCGTAGCCAGTAGTTGCCAGCGGTAGGCCTCTGCATAGTCGTCCAACTCTTCATTCACCTTCGCCATCGTGCCACAAATTTGTTCAAGGTGAAACAAATCTTGACCTTCCAACCCGATGGCGTAGGCTTTTTTGAGCAGCTCGTGCGCGCCAGTGTAGTCGCCCGATTGAGTGAGCAACCCAGCGCGATAACTCTCGATTTTGGAGAGGTTGGTAAAATCCGACGGTTTCATCGGGTTTTCATAGAGCGCAGAGGCTTGATCGAAAAGCATTCTCGCTCGACCTGCCTCACCCGTAACGCTGGCGATGATGCCAAGGTTGGCGAGCGCGTGGGTACGGGCCTCGGCATCGCCTTCGCCCGCGTAGCGCAGTACGCCCTCAAAACTAGCACGGGCCGACGCAAAATCTTTGCCTGCGTACGCGACGCGCCCAGCACTGAGGTAGTGCCAAGCCAATCGGGGGCGCAAGTGATGGCGCTCCACGATGGGCAACACACTCCTGAAGGCTTGCAGACTTTTGTCCATCTCGTTCACCCGCTCGTACAAGTCGCCCAGGCCACTGAGTGTCAGGGTAAGCAGATAAAAATCTTTGAGTGGTGCGTCATCTCGCAGGTCGGTCAACTGTTCGTTGGCTTTCAACAAGCGGTCGAGCGCATCATTGGTGTTGCCAAGATGGAGGTGCAAGAAGCCTTCGCGGCAGTCGATGTGCGCGAGGAGGCGGGCTGGAGTGGTGTCGTTGAGGTAAAGTCGGGCTTGATCGAGACACTCCTGAGCGGACTGCCAATCGCGGCAATTGAGGTGCACAGCAGCACTATCGGCCCACATTTCCACCAGCCCAGGGTGGTCAGCGAGACTTTCGAGGATGGCGATGGCTTGCTGGCAATGGCTTTGCGCCCGCTCGTAGTGTTGCCACTGGTTTTCCAAAAATGCCGCACTCCGGTGAAACGACAGGCGCAACTCGAAGGGCGCACGAGGCCCAATTTGGTCCGCCAACTCGATCAGCGCACCGCGTGCACGGTCAAAATCAGTGAACGCCCAGTGTGCGAGGTTGTCGCACAAGCGTCGGAGCGCAACCGGTGAGGCATGTAAGGTGGAGATAGACATACAGACCCCAAAGGTAACATTACTCTTTGTTCACCAGCATCATCCCATGCTCCACTACATCCGCCGCCCAAGCCCCTTGCGTGACCCAATTCCCCCCTCCTCGTCCTACCTTCGCCCCCATGCCATCACCCTCACATACAACACATACAACCGTGACTAAGAAATTCGCTCTCCTCGCACTGTTCACCCGCCGAAGCCTAAGCGTAGGCGGGCTTATCTTCCTGCTCGCCCTCCCCGCTTGCGACACCCTCAAAGAAGTCGCCAACACCGTACTCTCCGAGCCCAGCCTCGAAGAAATCGGGCGCGGCCTCAAAGATGCCCTCTCCAAAGGTGCCTTGAAAGGTGCCGAATCGCTCGCCCTGCAAGACGGCTACTTCAAAAGCGCGTACAAAATCCTGCTGCCCGACGAGGCCCGCAAGGTGACTGATAAACTCAAAAACATCCCCGGATTCAGCAATTTGGAAGGCGAACTGCTCGAAAAAATCAACCGGGGTGCCGAAGATGCAGCCAAAGAAGCCGGCCCCATTTTTCTCGGAGCCATCAAGCAGATGACTTTTCAGGATGCGACCAACATCCTGATGGGTGCCGACAACTCCGCTACCGACTACTTGCAGCGCACCACCTCCACCGACCTGTACACCAAGTTCAACCCCAAAATCGTGGCCTCGCTTGATAAGATTGGCGCGAACAACCTCTGGAAAAAGGCCGCCGATGCCTACAACAAAATTCCGCTCGTCACCAAAATCAACACCGACCTCGACGACTATGTGACCAACCAAGCCCTCAAGGGCCTGTTCGGCAAAGTATCAGAGGAAGAGAAAAACATCCGCCGCAACAAACTCGCCCGCACCAGCGACCTGCTCAAAAAAGTGTTCGCCAAGCAAGACGCGAGCCGCAAGTGACCATGCGCTACGTCGCCGCATTCCTGCTGCTCGGCGCACTCTCGGCTCAGGCCCAGTCGCCCACCTACTACACAGACATTCAACCGATTGTCTATCGCCACTGCGTGAGTTGCCATCGCCCCGGCGAGGTTGGCCCGTTCCCATTGCTGACCTACGAGGACGTGGCTAAACGCGCCCAGTTCATCAAGGAAGTGACCGCTGCGCGGTACATGCCGCCCTGGATGGCCGACCCCAAGTTCCGCACTTTCCACAACCAGCGGGTGCTGACAGAGGCCGAAATCCGGCTCATCGGTGAGTGGGCAGATGGCGGCAAGCGCGAAGGCCGCCGCAAGAACGGCACCGATTGGCAGCAGTTCCAGCAGGACTCGCTGCCGCAGCCCGACCTGGTGTTCGAGATGAACGCCGACTTCCAAATACCGGGCGACAACACCGAGCAGTTCCGCATTTTCGTCATCCCCACCCACCTGCCCGCCGACGTGTACGTGCGCGGCGTGGAGTTCGTACCCGGCAACCGTCGGCTGGCCCACCACGCCCGCATCATGGTGGACACGACCAACCTGCTGCGGGCCGACGATGGCATAGCGGTGGGGGCCACCTCCGAGTTTGAAAAAACCGGCACCCAACTTTACGACAACTTCTGGGCAGGCTGGGTGCCGGGCAATACCCCCGTTTTTTACCCCGAAGGCATCGCCAAACGGCTGCCCCGCAACGCCGATCTGGTGATCAGCATGCACTACTCGCCCTCGCCCGTAGCGGCCACTGACCGCTCCCGCATCCGGCTGTATCTGGCTAAAAAACCGCCCGAACGCCCCGTCAAGACCTTCATTCTGGACGAAGACGAGATTTCCAACCCGCCGTTTTCCATCGCAGCCAACACGACGGCCAAGTTCTACATGCGCTCGCCGCTGCTACCGGTCGACATGGATTTGCTGAGCGTGCTGCCCCACATGCACCAGTTGGGCCGCTCGTTCCGGGCTTATGCCATCACGCCCGCAGGCGATTTGGTGCCGCTGGTGCAGGTGCATCGCTGGAATTTCAGGTGGCAGACCACCTACCAGTTCGAGGGGCTGCTGCGCCTGCCGAAAGGCTCGGTGGTGTACGCCGAAGCGGAGTACGACAACTCGGTGAGCAATCCAGTGAACCCCAACTTTCCGCCCCGCGACGTGGGTTACGGCTGGGGCAGCAGCCAAGAGATGATGAACCTGATTTTCGAGTACGTCCGGGCGCACTGAACGGGAAGGCCCTGTGCTGTGGCACACAAAAAAAATCCTGTACGGCAGAGCCGTACAGGGCTTTTTTTTGCGCGTCGCAGCACAGAGCCTTCCCGTTTAGCGATTCAACCGCTTCTCTTTCAATACTTTTTCTAACTGATCGAGCGTTTGGTTCAGGTGCCACCCCCCCGTCTGGTTTTGGTATTTCCGCTGGTTCTTGCGGATGTCGAGGATGTACCGTTCGGCCATAGCCAAGTCTCCGAGGTCTATTTTTTTGCGGATGAGCGCCAGATAAATTTCCACCTGATTTTTGTGTTCTTCCATCAGGGCCACCGCACGGGCCTCGTCTTGGAGTTCATTTTCAAAAAAACCGATGGCCTGCCGAATGACAGACAGCCGGAGGTAGTAGTTTTCATCCCAAGAATTTTTGATGGTCATGGCTTGGAACCGCGCTACCTCCGAGCGGTGCAGCGCCCCCAAATCTTCGAGCCGCTGGGTGGCGCGGGCCGATTCGAGCAGCCGCTTGTACACCTCGTCCTTGAAACTGCCGCTGTACACTTCCGCGATGGTTTTGTACTCCTGCATCAGCGTGTCGAACACCTCGCCCCGAAACTCGAAGGGCGTGGCATTGCTCTTGATAATCAGTGAGATGAGTTCGAGACTGTTCGCCATCAGGGTGTCTAACCTTGCGGAAGGCGTATCCATGCTGGCAAACACTTTGGGCAGGTGCTGCAAAAAAGATTTGCAGATGGCGAAGGCTTCGCGGAAGTAGCCCCGCGACTCGGCAGCAGCGGCCTGCTTGTAAAGCGGGGTGAGCGCGGAAGAAATTTTGACCCCGTCGGCACCTTTCAGGTACTTGCGCCGCCCGCGCACGGCAGCGATTGCGTTGGTCACAATGTCGCTGAACTGCTGGTCGTTGCCCGCGTTTTTTTCAGAAAAATGAATCAGGAACTGGCTTTTGAAGTCCTTGTTTTTCAGCACCATCTGCCGCACGAACTCGTATATTTCGCGGGGTTCGAGTTCGCCCAGCAGGGCCTCTGCTGGGTCTTTGGGTTTGGCTGGGGGCTTCTTTTCTTTGGTTTTGGTCTGTTTTGGGGCAGAAGCAGCGGCTTCGCTTTTGGGCCGACCGCGCTTGGTGGGCATCACTGGCAGGTCGTCGTCGGCTTCGGGGGTGGCAGTGCGCTGGGTTTTGGCGGCTTGCGGCCCGGCTTTGAGGGCGTAGAGCATGGCGGCGAGGTGCAAGCAAGGCTCGTCCTCCCAATTTTCGTTGAAGTCGCTGCAGCCGCACTCCACCGCCACGACGCGCTCGTCGCTGAGTTCGAGGCCAATCTCACAGGCACTGTCCTGATGCTTGAATTTCGCTGAGGCAAACCCCGGCTCGAGGCTAAATTTCATCAAGCCATTTTTTCCATAAAAGTCTCGTCCCGCGTCAAGCGCGGCGGGGTCGAGCAAATCTTCGAAGTTGCGGAGGGTGAGGGACATACGTTGAGCGGTTGGGTGCTGGGAGGGGGCGAAAATACGAGGTATGTGCCAACAGTTTTGTCGAAGTGTACATCCACAGCAGGGCATTTTTCCCAGCACTACGCCTTACTTTTGCGGGCTTTTTGTGTTTACCCAACTCATCCGACAGGAATTTAGCATGATAAACGATTTTTCTGCTGTGTTCAACGCACACCCACAATACATTGATACCATGTACCAGTCTTGGCTCGCCGACCCGACTTCGGTCGAAGCCGATTGGCAAGCCTTTTTCAAGGGCTTTGATTTTGCCCTCAATGCCAATTCCACACTTGGCCCAGAGGCCTCACCCCCGGCCCCTCTCCAAACGGAGAGGGGAGACACGACAAACGTGACATCGAATGCTGGTGGTGGCGGCATCACGCCTCCCCTCTCCACCGGAGAGGGGTCGGGGGTGAGGCTTGAATTCTCTGTCATCGGCCTCATACACGGCTACCGCGACCGGGGCCACACGCTCTCCACGACCAACCCCATCAAGCCGCGCAAGAACCGAAAGCCGCGTCTCGAACTGCGCGACTATGGGCTGTCGGACAGCGATTTAGACAAAAAATTTGCCGCAGGCTTCGAGATCGGATTGCCCAACGCCACCCTTCGAGAAATCATCGAGCGGCTCCAGCAACTCTACACGGGCAACATCGGCTTCGAGAGTACCCACATTTTTGATAAAGAAAAACGTCAGTGGCTCCGCGAGCGCATTGAGAGCCGCAAACTCAGTGCGGACTACGGTTTTTCGGTAGAAAAGAAAAAGCGGATTCTGGAAAAACTCAACGGCGCGGTGGGTTTTGAGCAGTTTTTGGCAACCAAATTCGTGGGCCAAAAACGCTTCGGTCTCGAAGGTGGCGAAGCCACCATCCCGGCGCTGGATGCGATGATCAACCGCGCTGCCGAGAGCGAAACTCCGGTGGAGGAGGTCGTGATCGGTATGGCGCACCGGGGTCGCCTCAACGTGCTGTGCAATGTGGTGGGCAAAACCTACGAGCAGATTTTCAGCGCGTTTGAAGCCAAGGAAGTACCCGACCAGATCTATGGCTCCGGCGACGTGAAGTATCACCAGGGCTATTCCTCCCAGACGCAGGCCCTCAACGGTCGCTCGGTGTACGTCAAACTGCTGCCCAATCCCAGCCACCTCGAAGCGGTGGACCCGGTGGTAGAGGGCTTCTTGCGGGCAAAATTGGACATTCGCTACAACAGCGAATTCGACAAAGTGCTGCCCATCCTGATTCACGGCGACGCGGCTGTGGCCGGACAAGGCATTGTGTATGAGGTGATTCAGATGATGAGCCTCAACGGATACAACACGGGTGGCACCATCCACTTGGTCATCAACAACCAGATCGGCTTTACCACAAACTGGGAAGATGCGCGGTCTAGCACTTACTGCTCCAGCGTGGCGGAGGTGGTGGGTGCACCGGTTTTTCACGTCAACGGCGACGACCCGGAGGCGGTGGTGTACGCTGTGGAACTGGCTACGGATTTCCGTCAGGCCTTCAACTCCGATGTGTTCATTGATCTCGTGTGCTACCGCCGCAACGGCCACAACGAGAGTGACGAGCCGCGTTTTACGCAGCCCGAAATGTGGAAAATCATCGAGAAGCACCCCGACCCGCGCAAGGTGTACATCGACCGCCTCGTGAAGCGCGGCGACGTGGATGAGCAGTTGGCGAAAGACATGGAAGCGCGGTTCAAAAACGATTTGCAGGCCCGCCTCGATGATGTGCGCCAACACCCACTACCCTACACCTATCAAGAGCCGGAACTGGCTTGGAAGGCACTGCGAAAAACGGCAAGTGACGCAGATTTTCAGGAAAGCCCCGATACGGGCGTGCCGCGCAAAGTGATTGACGGGATGCTGGCTCACTTGCTTTCCTTCCCCGAAGGCTTCACGCCGGTGCCGCAGATCGCCAAGTTGAACGAGGCGAAAAAACAACTCGTGGCTACGGGAAAAATCGACTGGGCACTGGGTGAATTATTGGCCTACGGCTCGCTGCTGCTGGAGGGCCGCGACGTGCGCATGAGCGGGCAGGATGTGAAGCGCGGCACGTTCAGCCACCGCCATGCCTGTATCGTCGATGCGAGCAACTATCAGGAAGTCAATCGTTTGGATGGACTTGCAGAGAAACAGGGCAAGTTTCGCATCTTCAACTCGCTGCTCAGCGAGTACGCGGTACTGGGCTTCGAGTACGGCTACTCGCTCGCTACGCCCGACGCACTGGTACTCTGGGAAGCGCAGTTTGGCGACTTCGTGAACGGGGCCAGCACGATGATCGACCAGTTCATTTTCGCAGGAGAAAGCAAGTGGCAGCGCATGAGCGGGCTGGTGATGCTGCTCCCGCACGGCTACGAAGGCCAGGGGCCGGAGCACTCTTCGGCCCGCTTGGAGCGCTTCCTGCAAGGCTGCGCCGAAAACAACGTGACAGTAGCGAACGTGACTTCGGCGAGCAATTTTTTCCACCTGCTGCGCCGCCAGCAAGTGCGGGATTTCCGCAAACCACTCGTGGTGATGTCGCCCAAAAGCACACTCCGCGCACCATTCAATCTGGGCGAAATCAGCGAGTTGGAACCAGGCAACCGCTTCCGCGAACTGATAGACGATGCGAGTGCTAATGCAAAAAAAGTGAAGCGTGTGCTGGTGTGCAGCGGCAAAATCTACTACGACTTGCTGAAACGCCAGCAGGAGGCGCAGCGCACCGACGTGGCGGTGGTGCGCTTGGAGCAGATATACCCGTTCCCGAAAATGCAGTTCGACGCGCTGTTGAAAAAGTACGGCAAAGCCGAACTGATGTGGGTGCAGGAGGAGCCTGCCAACATGGGCGCATGGAGTTATCTGGCTGTGAATCAGTCGGAATACGGCTGGAAGTGCGCCAGCCGCGCAGCGGCGGCCTCGCCTGCTACAGGTTTTGCGAAGAAGCATGAGATGGAGCAGGCGGCGATTGTGGAGCGGGCATTTGGGTGAAGGGTAGCGAGGCGGTGACTCAAAGTCATCGCCTCGCTACGGCTCTCAGCATGAAGGCCTTTAGTTCTACTTTGTCACTTTAAAAAAAGTGAACCTGTCATGTCGCAGCGAAGCGAAGACATCTACACAACCCCGGCCCCGATGAAATCCAAAAAGACTTGGCTTGTATAGATGTCTTCGCTTCGCTGCGACATGACAACCCGTTTTTCTCTAATCTGACAAAGTAGAATTAGGAACCGCATCAAATTGACAAGTACTGTTTACCCGTTCCTTAAAAATGCCTGTTGGCGACACTAACTTCCTCTGTTAGAGCAGCATGTTTGGGAGTCCTTCAGCCTATCTTTGCTGAAAATACCTCCCATCGCCATTACCCACCCTCCGTTATGTTCCACATTTCATCCCTCCACCCGACTTTGCGCACCCTCCTCCGCCGAGGCTTTGGCGGACAAGCCTGCCTCCTCCTGCTGTGCTGCACCCCGCTCCTGCTTCCTGCACAAACCAAACTCAAACTCACCGACTTCGCCACGGGTTTCAGCAGCCCGGTGGACATCGCCCATTGCGGTGACAGTCGCCTCTTCGTGGTAGAGCAGGCTGGTAAAATTTGGATACTTGACAGCCTCGGCAAAAAGTCCGCTGTGCCGTTTCTCGACATCACGAGCATCGTGCAGCCTGGCGGTGAGCAGGGGCTGTTAGGCTTGGCTTTTCACCCCAAGTACCAACAGAACGGCTACTTTTTTGTCAACTACATCAAAAAGAGCGGCAACAAATTAGACACCCGAATAGCCCGGTACAGCCGCAGCGCAACTGATCCGCAGAAAGCCGATCCGACAAGCGAAGCCATGCTGTTCGATGTGGTTCAGCCATTCAACAACCACAATGGCGGCTGCCTAAAATTTGGCCCCGACAGCATGCTGTACATCGCGCTCGGCGATGGCGGTTCTGGCGGCGACCCGCAAGGCAACGGTC
>JAYSUY010000860.1:0-3370 GCA_043718855.1 Saprospiraceae bacterium
TGATGCCGTTGCTCTCCAAGCGCACCGGGCTGATGTCGGCGTAGGTCTCCTCGCGGCTCAGCAGCACGTTCACCATGCGGTTGCCTTCTTCGGCTGCGCCGATGAGGTTGGGCAGGTCGCGGTAAGCATCGGGGCCGACCACGAGGTCAACGAGTTTTTCCTCTTCGAGCCACTGTTTTTTGAGCCGTTCAGCCATGCAGCCGAGTATGCCGATTTTGAGGTCGGGCCGCTGATGTTTTGCCAAGCCAAAGATTTTCAGGCGTTTGCGCACAGTCTCTTCGGCTTTCTCGCGGATGGAGCAGGTGTTGATCAGGATCAAGTCGCTCTCCTCCATGTTGCGGGTAGGCGCGTAGCCGACCTCGCCGAGTATGCTGGCGACGATCTCTGAGTCCGAGAAATTCATCTGGCAGCCGTAACTCTCGATGTAAAATCGCTTCACGCCAGGCGTGGAGGATTCCTGCCAATTTTCTTTGAACAAAACGTTGCCTTGACGGGCTTCGTCCATCGTTTTGATGCCTTCGAGTGTGGGATTGCTGTCGTATAACATAGTCGGGCTGCGTACACCGAAACACCCGTTCCGGTTGTGTTTTTCCGAAACGGATGTTTCGGTATACAATGAGGCAGCAAAGGTAGCAAAGTGGGTGACAAAATGGCAGAACCTACTCGCGCAACCACACCAATTTTTGCGTCAGTGCTGTTTTTTCCCGCACTGCGATTTTTACAAAAAACACTCCCGATAGCAGCGCGGTAGGTGCCATGCGGTTCGCGCCATGCTGTATTTTCTGAGAAAAAACGCGCTGTCCCTGTAGGTCGTACAATTCAAACACGCCCTCCGTTTCCTCCAAAACCACTGTGACCTGGCCGGAGGCTGGGTTAGGAAAAATCTGCGCCACTACTGCCGATGGCTCAGGCGCGGAAGTTGTTTTCCATTGATTGTAAAGCGTTTGCAACGAATCTATCGGCTCCTGACCAGCCGGTAGCGTAGGCACATTCAGGTCGAGGTGAAAGTCGTTGGCGGGGTCACCGGGCTTTGCTACACGCAGGAAGGCCGAGAGCGACGAAGTGCCGTTGGCGGTGCAGCGGGTGTCGGCACCCACCACATTCGCGCCTTGCATGGAGTACATCAGGCGGTCGGCCAGCGAGCCAGTAGCGCGGAGGAAACGGACCTCCATACTGTCCAAAATCTGCGGCCCCAGCAGGATGTTGCCCTGGATGGCGTAGTTCGGCCCGGTGCGGTGGCCCTTCCAGTTGAAGCAGTTGGCACCCGTGAACCCCGCTGAGCGTGGGCTACCCCCGACCGGGTTAAAATCTACAACGCCGTACTGCCGGGTTTGGGCACTGAAATTCGAGTCGTGGGTTCTCATCCATTCCACAATTTCGGCGGGCGAAAGCCCTTGGATCATCTTGTTGCGGGCAAGGTTTTGATTGGCGGCAGTGTAGGATGCTTGGGTGTGTATAGCCCCACGCCCCGGCAGTATGTTGCTGATGATGATGGCCCCGTTGCTGCCGGGAAACTGAATATTGTCGATACAACTGGCCCCAGCACTGCCGATCTCGCCAGTCGTGCTGTCCACCGCCACGATGGAAAAAGTGTCTTGTGAAAAAGCAGAAAACGTGAAAATGCAGGTGAGTAGAAGTAAGGCTAACTGTTTCATTGTCAATTATTTTTGCTAAAAAAAAGCCCCACTGTTGGGCAGGGCTTTCCGGAAAAGATATTGTTGATAGTGTTGTTCAGACGAATCGGAGGGCGGTGCCGAGGGTGAGTTTAAGCACGTCTCCGGCGATGCCTTCGGCCTTGTTTCTGGCAAGCGAGGCTTCCGAGAGCAGTTCGATTTTAAGCTGTGCCCAGCGGCCCTTGATGAGAAACTCCATATCGTCAGCAGTGATTTTGCCGTCGGAAGCCATTTCGGTATAGCGGATAGCGTCCTTTTTCAGCGCGTCGTGGAGTTTTTTAGCAGCGGCTTCGTAGTGGGCACGGCGGCGTTTCACATAGTCGCCCACCATGGCCACGATCTGGTTATCCAACTGATCGAAAGAGGGCTTGATATTGCTTGAATTGTCTGGCATGACAGAATGAGTTGTTAGTTATTGGTTGTTAGTTGTTGGTTGCGGGGACTTCAAACTTTGAATTTCAAACTTCAAACTATTTCTTCTTCCCTTTTTCTGCGTTTTTGATGGCATCAAGGCTCTTGACGACTTGAGCGGCGGCTTCTTTGATGAATGGCCCATCCAGTTTTCCCTTTTCTTTCCAACGGGCCAAGAACGGCGCGACGAGGTCGTTTTTCAGCGTGTTCCAAGACGTGGCGATGGCCTTGTTGCCCTTCGTGGCGTTGGCGTGCGCAACGGCTTTATCCAGTGCGTCGCTGGCTTTTTTAATGACAGCACTATTGCTGTCGAAAGTGCCGGTGGCTTTGCTCATCATGTCTGGCAACAGGGTGCCGAGATTGCTCACATTGTCCATTGCGGTCTGATCAAACTTCGGAGCGCAAGCCATGTTTGTGACAGATGCAAACATAAAAAGGCTGAGTGCGACGAACAGGAGTTGCGGTTTGAGCGACGAAAGAAATGTCTTCATAAAACGATTGAAAATGAAAAAATAGAGGTGAGTAGGTGACTGTTGAATGGAGTTTTTGAAAAAAGCCCCTTGACAGCCTGAAATTTCGAGGGTGAAAGTAGGCTGATTTTCAAATTCCAGTAAAAATTTTTTGGATGACGAATTCGACCAACTTTTGCACCGTCTTTTCCGGTTGGCTGCTAAATGTGCCTGCTGCCCGATTGGCCAAAATCGCGCTGAGCGACACCGCCCGGTGGCCCAACAGATTGCTCAGGCCGTAAATCGCCGCTGTCTCCATTTCAAGGTTCAGGATTTTATTTCCCTGAAAGTCAAAACTTTGCAAAATATCCAAGTATGCAGGCTGAGCCACCGCCGCCCGCAACCGCCGCCCTTGGGGGCCGTAAAAACCGGGGTTGGTAGCCGTAAGCCCTTGATGAAAACCTTCCCGAAACACCTGCAACAAACTGCGGTCGCCTTCTGCAAAATATGGGCTGACCGGAAAGTCCCACTGCCCGGCGCAGTGCTGGCGCAAGGCTTGCACCGGAGGGTTGTCCTGCATGGCGGGTGCATCGTAAAAATGCAGCAGCCCATCCATCCCAAATGCACCCAAAGAAGCCGCCCAATCATCCACGGGTATCTCTGCCTGCAAGCCGCCAGTAGTGCCAATGCGGATGAACGTGAGCGGGGCCAGCACCTCCTTCACCCGCCGCTCGGCGAGATCAATATTGAACAGCGCGTCCAGTTCGTTCAGCACAATGTCGATGTTATCGGTGCCGATGCCCGTGCTGATGACGCTCAGGCGGGTTGCGCCTAACC
>JAYSUY010000087.1:0-2361 GCA_043718855.1 Saprospiraceae bacterium
GTTCCAGTGGTAATAGGGAATCCGGTATTGGTAACGAGGCCCCAATGAGTCAATGTACTGTTGCCGGTATCATCTCGAAAGAGAATACCAAACCCGCCCTTTGTTCCATACCCGCCGCTCTGAATATTCAAGAATTGAACACAATCGACAGTCATCAAACGAACATCACGGGTATATATCCCGATGGACAGTCCGTCAAAAACATTGTGTTCACCTTCCGTGCTGGGAAAAATTCTGAGGAAGGACATTGGGTTCAGGCTGTTGTCGTTTTGGAGCCACATCCCTGCAAAAGGACGGTCTGTTTGGTAAGCTAAGCCCATACTGGGCAGGATATCCTCTGTCGCTTTGAGGCAGTCGTCTATGCAGCGCATCGAACCGTTGCCGATGAAGCGGTTCAGTTCGAAGTACGGAAATGATTCAGAACCTTGCAACTGGAAATTTCCATTTGTTCCTCGCAGCGAGATGAAGTTATTTTCAAAAGTTGTTTGCCGCAGGGAGATCGTGGGCTTGCCTGCAGCATAAAACGGTCGCACTGCGTACAGCCCATCTGCGATCCGGTTCCGTTTCGTGGTACTTGTGCCGCACGTTGACCGGAACACCCCAGTCCCGTACACATACACCCCCCGCCACAGGCAGCAGGCACCTTCTGCGTTGACCCCGTTGACCCATTCAAAGGTGCGGCCGCTCAGCACGTCCCAGCCCGAACTTTGCCCCATGTACACGTTGATGCCGTACAAGTTGGGGTTGTTGCCCCCCCCTGAAAAGTGTAACTTTGGTTGACCTGGATCACAGAGTTTTTCGCTATATACAGGTTCACTTGCTCGCCCGGCGCATTCACATTGGTGGGCGACAAGGTGCCGGTAGGCAACACCGTGTATGCACTCAGGAGCGAACTGACTGGCGAGCAACCGCTCCCGCTTACGCCGGGCTGCCCCGGCTGTCCGCCCAAAAATATCCCCTCAATCGGTGTGCGCAGTATTCTTTGGGTAATCACCTCTTGCCCAGCGCAGTAGGTGGTGTGTTTTACCACGATGTCAGGGTTGCTGCCGCTGTTGCCGTAGGTGCTGTAGTTGGTGATCAAAAAATCCTTCACCTCGGTGCCTGTCAAGAACACCGTCGGGTTGTTGCCCACTGTGATCTCCCACTTACTGCACCTGCCCTCCTGTTGGCACTTCGTCTTGAGGTTGAGCAGCATAGAGCAGCAGTCGTTCACAAAAACGGGGTCGAAGTCAGATATCCCGTTGCAGCAACAGCCAATTTTCACCTGACGTGCGCAGGTGCCAAAAGCATTGTTTGGGGGGAGCGCTTGGTAGGTTTGAGTAATCGTGTACACCCCTGGAGTGGCATAGGTGTGCGATACAGGACCAGTAGTGATCACAGGGTCAGAGTTATCACCAAAATCCCAAGTGACCCACGCCAAACCGCCCACAGTGCTGGCCATGGAGACAGTACAGCCATTGACCTGATACTGAAAGTAACGGTCTGTACAAGAAGAAGACTCAGTGCAGGCGATTTCCACCTGCTGCGTACAGGTATGGGGCTGCACCACACCGTTCACATCCACCCAGACGGTGTGCGTCACCTGATAGATCCGGTTGGGGTAACAGAATGGGTAGTAAGTGTGGACTGGATTGGGCACGTCAACCGACGTATTGCCGTCGCCGAAGTTCCACGACTCCGAGAGGATGCAGCCCTGGAACGAGTTGGCGAACTGCACGTCGTTGCCAGTGGTTTGCTGCCATGTGAAGTCGCAGGGGCTTTGCCCTAAGGCACAGAACCCCGCCACCAAGAAGATCAACAGGAAGGAGAAGTAGCGCAGGTGCGCCGCAATTTTGTTTAATCTCATACTTTTATAACAGTTTTAGTGATACCCTACTCTGTTTGTGTTCCGGCCATTTCAGGAATGATTTACCGGTGCCTTTCGGCGAAAGGGAATACCCACTGGCGGGCGACAGGTGCAACTGTTGCCCGCTTTTTTCGGGTGTTGGGTATTGCTCATTTCAAAACCACCACCTTCTTCACCGCTCTCCCCCCACCTGCCATTTCCACCTCCACAAAATAGCACCCCGTCCCAAGCCCCGACACGTCCATCGTGTACGAGCGCACCCCGCGCGGATGCGCCTGCTCTTGCACCATGCGCCCTTGCGCGTCGTAGAAGCGCAGACGCACAGGCTGCGCGGGTGCATAGGCCGATTCGATGCTCAGGTACTCGCTGGCCGGGTTGGGCGCGAGGTGGATACCGTCGTCGTTGGGCGGCAGCAGCGGCTCTGGCTCTATGGCCGAGACGTAGCCATTGATGCCCAGCGTGTCGCAGGGGGAGCCTTGTAGGTCGTAGAGGCGGTAGTTGGGCGTGAAGGGCGT
>JAYSUY010000861.1:0-3366 GCA_043718855.1 Saprospiraceae bacterium
CAAATGCAACGACAGGCTCCTACGGGGTGACAAAAAGAGGCATGAGCGGCTTTTTGGAAAAAAAGGCAGTCATTTTTGCCTGAACAAGTGGCCCGAAATTTCGTTTTAATGGCCCCCTTGACACCGCAAATTCACAACAGATCAGACTATGCCAGTTCGTATTATTCCAAAAGAGCAGCAGGGTCGGGGCGAGTTCAACGGCGGCCAAATTGTGGAGAACAAGCCCATAGGATTTCCGCAAGACCACTCCACTGTGCGGCCTTATTCCAACCTGTTTTACTGGGCACACGCCCGCGCGGTGGAAGACAGCACCATCGGGTTGCACCCGCACCAGGGCTTTGAGATTTGCTCGTTTGTGCTGAAAGGCGACATCCGCCACTATGACACTCAACTGCGGGAGTGGAAGCCGCTCACGGCGGGCGATGTGCAGATCATCCGGGCGGGCAACGGCATCAGCCACTCAGAGTTCATCGCCAAGGATGGTGAGATTTTCCAAATCTGGTTCGACCCGAACCTGTCCAAAACGCTGCAACAACCCGCCAGTTACGACGACTATCGCGACAGCGATTTTCCTGAAACCGCTGACGGCAAGGGAGTTAAAGTGAAAACGCTGGTCGGCCCCGGTAGCCCGTTCCGCATGGACACGCCGGGCGTGTCGATACAGCAAATTGACTTGCATGCGGCCAGCCATACGCAGCCAGCCGAATCAGGCACGATACTTTCGGCCTATGTACTGGAAGGCGAGGTCATGTTCAATGGTGAACTTGCTCGTACACAGGATTTTGTGCAGGTATCAGGAGAAGCGGCGGTGGAGATGCGGTCGCTGGCCGGGGCGCGGGTATTTGCCATCACGTCGCCGCAGGAGCCGGGCTACCCGACTTACGCACAGATGCGGCGGTGAGAAAGGGTTGATGAGGTTGATAAGGGTTTATACAGTTGATTATCAACCTCATCAACCCTTATCAACCTCATCAACTCCCTTTTCTAATTCCCCTGAAACTTGATGATGCTCATCAATTTCCGAGCATTCTCAGCATTGGAAAACTCGGTTTCCAACAAAGCCCTGCGGTCCTCGATGCGGCCCTGCTCGAAGGGTGCGTTGATGAGTGCTTCGATGGTCTGGCGGATGGCCGATGCGGAGTTGCGGACATAGCAGAGTTTGGCGAGGCCCGTGCCGCTCACCATCTGCTCATTCACCACACAAAATCGACCCCGAAACAGCGCGTTGAGCAGTTTGAGTTTGATGCCAGCGGTCTGGAACGACACCATCAGATTGATGTGCGCTTTCTGGATCAGTTCAGTCATGCGGGCTTCGCTGGGGCTGTCTTCCAGCCGGATGTGGTCGTACTCCTGCACCAAGTCGCGGAGCGTGGCCGAAGGGGCCATGCCCGCCACCACGAAGGGGATATCCACGTGGGCGAAGACCTCCTCAATGAGCCAAATGGCCGCTTTTTCGTTGTCAGGTATGCTCAATTTTCCGTGAAACAGCGCGTACTCACCACGCCCGAGACTACCCTCCACCGCTCGGTTGGGGTGAAAAGCGGGGATGTAGTGCGTGTTGCGCTTCATGTCCCGATAATACGCTTCATCAAGTGTTGAGATGGTCACGATGTCGTCGGCGTGCAGCACTACTTTCGGCTCAATGCGTTGAAGTTTAAGGCTCTCGACAAAGTAGTAAATTTTCTCAAACAGATTAGTCGGATGCGTCAGGCGGGAGAGATTTTCGTAGTACTGCCACTCCACGTTGTGCATCCGCACCAATTTTTGCCGATTGCGCAGGCGTTTGCTCCAAATGAAGGAGCAGGTGTGCATCCCCTCAAACAGGATGGGGTGGTTGTCCTTGCGGAGCCGTTTCAGCAAGGCACTGCTTTCGCGGCTGCGCATGATGAACGGCCTGGTGCTCAATTGGAACCACAGCGAGCGGCTGCGCTTGTAGTAATGCACCTCGTGGCAGTACTGGGCCAACTCCTCCTGCGGCGTGCGGTCGCCGTACTGGAAGCAGTGCAGGATCACTTTCACGCCTTCGGCGTGCAGTGCTTTGACTTGGTTGAAGATCACGATCACGCCGCCGTAGTTGGCCGGATAGGGGATGTCGAACGAAACAATGTGCAAAAACATAGGCTAAAAAACGGGGATAAAACCCGCCTGAGTATGCCCGCATGGGGCTAAAGTATCCGGCAAAATTGCAGCTCTGCGCTGCATCGGAGGGCAAAAAAAAAATCCTACAAAAAACTTGGTGGTTGTTTGGTCGATCTCCTACCTTACAGAAGTTTTCGGAGGCTTGCCTGCCGACTGTCCAAATCTTATTGTTCACCAACATTTGTGCTTATGAACCTTACTTTTGAAGAACTTCGTCGCATCAAACACGCTTTGCCGCATGGCAGCATTTCGCGCATCGCACAAGACCTGAATCTGGAAGAACAAACGGTGCGCAATTATTTTGGCGCACACAACTATTCCGAAGGTCAGGTGGTAGAATTTCATCTGGAGCCTGGCCCCAACGGCGGCATCGTTCACTTAGAAGACACCACTATCCTGGACCGCGCTCGCCAAATCTTGGATGAGCACAACGTAGCACACTAAAAACGCACCCTCACCCTCATTTTTATTGCAAAACGGCTTGTACGAGCCACAAAAAAGTTGAGCCTTCCCGGACATCGCGCGGAAGGCTCAACTTTTTTACGCCCGGTGCTTGTCACTTTCCTGTAAGTCAATCTATCTTTGCGATCTATTTTAACATGGAGGTTGTAGCTCAGTCGGTTAGAGCGTCGGTTTGTGGTACCGAAGGTCGGGGGTTCGAGACCCCTCATCCTCCCAGACTTTAAGCCGGGCATCGCGTGATAGCGTTGCCCGGCTTTTTTTTGTGCCTTGTCGAGTTCAGGCAACGCTAACTACTGCGGGTATCTTCAGCCCTAATTGCAGCCAAAAGATAAGATTCATCTGTATATAACTGCTCAGAAACCTCATTTATGGCAGGCACCTTGCTGGCATTGAAACAATGCTGATGCGTGTGATTGGATGAGCCAACGGTATTGTAGACCATTTTGATCCTGCTCACGCCACCTAAAAAAGTGCCTCACAAACCTCACTTATCCAAAAATGTGGTAGAAATATTTTTGTCCTGTTGCCGTACATTTAGCGCAGCAAGTCGCCTACTGGTGGTTTGCGATTTTGCCCAACGCTGACAGCCCGGGACTGTCTGCACACGGGCGAGCCACCCAATTCTTTCACCATTTTTTATCCAAAACTGTACTCACATGACGTACAAAGTTCCAATTTTCGCAGCCTCGCAGCCTCGCAGCCTCGCAGCCTCGCAGCCTCGCAGCCTCGCAGCCTCGCAGCCTCGCAGCCTCGCAGCCTCGCAGC
>JAYSUY010000862.1:0-3362 GCA_043718855.1 Saprospiraceae bacterium
AGCACCGCCCCCGGCTGGGCAGGCTGCTTGGGCTGCACAGCAAATTTCACGAAGCCGTGCGAAGCCGCCTCGTTCGTGCTGCTGTCGGGCAGCAGGATGGGGTCGAAAATGAAGCGTAGGACGTGCTCGCCAGTAGCCGGGTCAGGCCGCATCTCCCAGCGGTAGGCATGGCTGGCTACGAGGGGGCGGAACGTGGCAGCGTCGAGCCGTTGGGAGAGCCGGTCTTCCACCACGACCCGAAAAGCCGTGTCGGTACCTGTGTTCTGGAAGCGGACGAGGTATTCCAGCGCAGCATTGGCTGGGTACTGCTGCGCTTCTTCCCGACCGTTGACGTAGGCCGTCTTGTCGTTCGGATCGAAGGATCCCCGGTTTTCGCCGCACTCTTGGTAAGTCGCTCCGGTGTTCAAGTCAGGTAGGCAGAGTGTGTCGGGCAGGATGCGCGACGTGAGGCAGTGGACTTGCCCCAGCGCAGCATCACAACTGACCTTGACCCGAAGTTTCAGGGAGCCGCACTGCATGGGGGCGAGCGTGCCGAGGTCGAAATGCACGGTGTTCGTGCCTAAAAGGTCGATGGGGAAAGTAGCACCAACGAACTCAAAAAACGGATCGAGCGTCACTTCGAGCCAAGCGTTGGCAGTGCTGGCATTGCCCTCGTTGCACCACGAAATCGTGTAGTCGTTGTCAAAGCAGCGGCGCAGAAATGGGTTGGCCGACGATACCCGCAGGGCAGGGCACGACACACTGGACGGCCCAATTTTCAACTGCACCGTGTCGGCACTGGGTACGGCCACCGCCTGCGCGGGGCTGCAAGCCGGGTAAAACGGGCTGGCAGTTGCCAGGCTCAGTTGATAGTTTCCCTGTGGAATAAAAAAGCGAAACGTGCTGTCAATCAGCGAAGTGGCGGCAATAAAAGTGCCGCTGGCGTTTTGGGCTTTCACCAATTGGCCGGGCTGGGGGGCGGCATCAGGTGCCGTGCAGTCGGCCAAAATTTGCACTTGCCCCCGCAGCGCCCCCACCGAGCCGACGGGCGCGTCAGCGCGGTAAATGCCGCCATGATCCCCAGCGATGTAGAGGTGTTGGTCGCGGTCAATGGCACAGGTCATTAGGCTGCCATAGAGCGGCGTGTACAACTCCTCAAAGTCGTTGGTGCTTGGGTTGAGTCGGTACAGTGCGTTCGCCTGCGAAGCGATGCCGTACAGGCGGCCACTGGCATCGAAGGTCAAAGCGTCGAACCGGGGCGCGGAGAGCGCAGTCCAAGATGCGAACCCATCTGTGGAGACGATCAAAACGGTCTGCTGTGGCCCAAAAATGTACATCGCACCGGTGGGCGAGCAGTAGAGGCGGGCGGAGTAATCCACATCGGTTGGTGGGCTGACGGGCAAATCCAGCCAAGTAAGCCCGTGATCCGTAGAGCGTTGCATGGGAGCGTTGGGATTGTTCATCCGGTACAAACTGCCGTCGGGGTGTGCCGTAAAAAGCATCGGGTTCATCAGGCCGAGGCTCGTCCACGACTTGCCCAGATTGTCCGAGACGAAGGCTTCTTTGGGGTTGTATTGATGGATGCAGTAGATGGCACCATCGCCCCCCTCGTAGAGTCGGCTTTCGGGGCTGAGTGTCCCGGTGGACACCCAGTTTTTTCCGTGATCAATGGAGCGGAACACCCGGCCATCAAAATCTTGCCCGAACAAAATGCCTTCGCGTGTGAGCAGCAACTGGTCGATGTGCGGCATTCCGGGCTGTGCCCGGAGCCGTTGCCACGATTTTCCGTCATCGGTCGAGCGCTTCCACACGCTGTAGCAGGTGCGGGCGTAGAGGTTGCCGGCATGGTCGCGCATGATTTCGCTCGTTGGGTCTTCTTGGAAAAGGTGCCCCGTCTCGGTCCAAGTTTGCCCGCTGTTGTCGGAGCGGAGCAGTATTCCGGGGTCGCAAGCGCTGGTGCCCAGCAGCATTTTGCCGCTGTTTTCGCTGACCATATCAAAGTAGCTGCCTGAATTTTTGGGCAGAGCGAGCCACACCTGCCAGTCTGCGCCGAGATTGCTGGTGGCCCAAATCGTGTCGCCCAGGCCCAGCAGCAGGCGGCTGTTCGCCAAGTCGTAGACCATGCTTCCTAAGCCCGCTTGCGGGCTGGGCAGTGGGAAGTTGTTCCAGTTGATACCCCCGTCGAGGGTGGTGTACAAAGTGGAATTGATGGTGGTGGCGATAGCGCCTTTGTCCGGCAAATAACAGAATCCTCGGGATCCAAACCCGCAGCTCAGTTGTCTTTGCTGATTGCCATCTTCCTCAAACTGAATGTATGACTCCCCGGAGCCAAAGTAGTTTTTCCCGTTGCCGTTCACGATCAGCCGGCCGCCGTGGTAGGAAGTCCCGTACAGCAGTTCCCAGCCGCTCCCCTGGTCCTCCGATTTGAACAAAGAACGGCTACTGCCGTCCCAAGCGATCAGCATACTGCTCGGCGTGTGTTGTATCTGTTCCAGAGACGAGGGGTGTTTATACACGGCCATCAACTGGCTACCGCCAGGGGGCATTCGGTAAATTTCTGTTCCTCGGCTGGCGATCAGCGTCCCATCGGGCAGCACATCCAAATTGCTCCAAACGCCTGGGTACATCGGGTCAAAGTAGGGCAATCTTGCCCAACTGGCACCGCCGTCCTGCGAGCGAAAAACACCCCGGTCGTTGAGCATGAAGTATTCGCCAGAAGGGGAGATGGCCAAGTCCTTGACTATCCCGGGGCCTTGCGGGCCGCCCAGCGGCTGCCAGTCGATTTGGGCCAGGGCTGCCCAAGGGAGCCAGCAAAGGAGAAAGGGAAGGAGCGACAAAAAGCGCGGGCTGGTGTTAGCGCAACGGGTATGGTGGTGAAGCATGATGGGCAAAGCAGTTGATGTGTTGCCACGAAGGTAGGGCCGTGCGGGATATCGCGGCACCCAGATGTGAGAACACGTTTTCTGAAAACGGAACAGCCCCGACGCGTACACCTAAGCGCCGGGGCTGTTCCGTTTTGGGCTAAATAACGAATGCCCCAATGACGACTTACACTTACTTCACCCGGTTCAGTTTCCCTTTCTCGTCCTTCACTACGTATGGCTCAAGGTAGCCCTTGTCGCGGAGTTGATTCTGGGCCGAAGTAGGCGGTTTCGAGCGTCGGGTAGCCGCCGAGCAGCAGCATCGTCAGGCCGTTTCCCGCTGGGGCGGTGCCACTGCCGTCAAACCCGCTTCCAAGATTTGGTGCGTTTGCCCTGATTCCCGAAGAGAATTTGGACACGGCTAAGTTTTATCGTAAAAACTTAGCCGTGCGCCCACCGCGACAAGAATGGGACACGGATGGGACGGATAAAACGGATTCAAACAGATTTTCACCTCAAAAT
>JAYSUY010000863.1:0-1218 GCA_043718855.1 Saprospiraceae bacterium
GACACCGAGTCGCCGTAGGTGCCGTGACACTTGGAGCAGTTTTTTTCAAAAATTTTCTTGCCCTCAGCGGCCTGTTCCACATTGATTGGGTAGGGATATTTGGGCGGCTCGAGGGTGCGTATCCAAGCCATCACATCAGGAAAACGCTCGTCGATGCGGCGGGCTTCGGTGCTGTCGCGCATGGTGAGCATACCAGAGGCGGCAGAGAGCCGGGCGAAATCACCCCGGCCCAGGCCGTTGTAGTACAGGGCGTTTTTTTTCTTCATCAGCCACCAGGCGGGCACGTCGGTGGGTACGACTTCGGTAGGTACGTTGAATTGTTTTTCGGCGAGCCAACTTAGGTCATCACCCCGGCGGTGGGCAGCCAGCGAGGCAAATATTTTGTCGGCTGGATTGAGGCCGCGCACTTGGGTGACGATGTAGGGGCCGATGGATTCCTGCGAGCGGTCGATGGGGGCAAAACCGCCCCATTCGGGCGATTTTTTACCGTATTTTAACTTGATAGCCAGCGCAGCGAGTTTGAAATTGCTGCCGTCGTAGCGGGTGTGGTCGGCGGAATTGTTGCCCAAGCCCACCACCAGTTGGCCATTGAGCACCTCAGCGTGGCAGGTGAGGCAGTTGGGCACTACCAATTTTGCGCTGCGCCCCACTGTGCTGCTGCTGTCGGAACGCAGGTGGTCCACCACGTTGAAATTGTAGGGAATACCCCGGCTGTCGCCCCTCCGGTCGAGGTCGCGCGGACTGTCGCCCTGGCCCTGGCGGTAAATTTTTAACGGAATACCGCTGCTCACATAGTCGCCGTAGAGGAGATAATCGTAACCTTTGGCCGGGTTGCCGGGGCGTTGGGCGGAAGGTTCCAAGTAGGTGGTGCCGGGTGGCGGGCTTTCCCAATGTAGGCTTGCGGAAGTTGGGAAGTGTGCGTTACCAAGCAAAACAATGGTCGCAACTATGCTGGAGAGGGTCGGGGCGAGGCGAGCAAGTTTCATGTTTATGTTTGTGGATGTGCGGGCTGTACCTATTTTGCCGGGCAAAAGTAGGCGGCAGTTTGGGGTGATGCGGAGAATGCAAAGCGATTTACCCTCCAAAAAGTTGTGCTGCTGGATGTTGCGTTTTTGTTTCAAAAACACCGAGAGACGCACCACGTTGGGGATTTATCAAAAAAAATGTAAAAACTTAGCCCACTCGCCACCCACACAGGATTGGCCAACGGATGAAACG
>JAYSUY010000864.1:0-1216 GCA_043718855.1 Saprospiraceae bacterium
AACGCCCACTCCACGCCTTTTCGGGTAAAATCAATCTGCGCTACGAACAGCGGCGATACTCGACAGTTGATGTTGGAGGCATAAAGTTTTTTCAACACCGCCTGTGCGGCCCAGTGCTCGGCGTGTGCCGTGACGATGCCGCTCAACTCCGCCCCCCGATCCAGTACCTGCACACCCGGCAGTTCGGCGAGTAACGAGCGGGTCAGTGCAGCCAAGTGGCTGGTGCGGGCCTCAATCCAGTCCATGCCCACCGCCATGGCATACTCGGCAGCGGCCCGGCTGCCCAGCAGCAGCGCGGGCGGTATTTCCATGTACTCAAAACGCTTGGCGCTGGCCTCCGTCAGGTAGGTATCGGGAGCGGTCCATCGGGCACTCCGCATATCGGGCAGCAACATCTGTAAGCCCGCTTCGAGCACCCGGTCGGAGGCGAAAAGGAAGCCCGCGCCACGCGGCCCGCGCAGAAATTTGCGCACCGAAACCGTGAGAAAATCGCAGCCGATGCGCTCCACATCGAGCGCGATTTGCCCGGCAGATTGGCAAGCGTCCACCAAATACCAGATGCCCTGCTCGCGGCAGATCAGCCCGATGGCTTCCACTGGCTGCACCAAGCCGCTGTTGGTCGGCACATGGGTCACAACGGCGAGTTTCGGGCGGTGCAACTTGGCAAGGCGTTCAAAATCAGCGACATCTACGCCTCCAACCTCCGCATCGCGGGCGCGAACGAGCCGCACACCGTGCCGCTGTTGCAGCGACAAGAAGGCGATTTGGCTGGAAACGTAGTCGTTTTCGGTAGTCAGGATCACATCGCCCGGCTGCCACGCGATGGCACTCAGCGCACGAGCACAAGCATCGGTGGCACTGGCTGCGAAGGCGATGTTGTGGGGCTGCGTCTCGATGAGCCGAGCGATGGATTCGTAAAAACCGGCCATGTCTGCCGCCTTCAAATCCATCGCTTCGTAGCCACCGATTTGGGCTTCCAAGTCGAGGTGTTCTTGCACTGCACGAATCACAGGCAGGGGTGGCAGGGCGGAGCCGGCGTTGTTCAGGTGGTTGCGGTGGAGGCAGCCGGGTGTGTCGCGGCGGAGGTCGTGGATCGTCATAGTGGTCATGTTTGTCAACCCCACCCCCGACCCCTCCCCCACTGGGAGGGGAGACGAGACGCAGCACACGTCTCGGTGTAAATCTCGGCCCCCCTCCCAGTGGGGGAGGGGTCGGG
>JAYSUY010000865.1:0-9472 GCA_043718855.1 Saprospiraceae bacterium
GCTTGCGAGGCTTGCGAGGGTCTCCGACCCGAAGCACCCGAAGCGTCGCTGTTCACCACCAAGTAGTACAGCCCGCTGGCCAGCCCTGAGGGCAAATCCACGCCAAACTCCCCGCTCTCTCCCGCGTAGTCGCGCTCCAGCACCACCTGCCCCTGCGCGTTGAGCACCCGCAGGTGCACTTGTTGGCCCTGCCAGGGGCGGAGGTCGACGAAGAGCCGACCGTCGGTGGGGTTAGGGCGGACGGACACGTTTTGAAGCGGTTCAGCAATTGAATGCACAGCCGAAGTGCTACAAAGTCGAGCTGTGTCGGGCTGAGCAGTGTACTCCAAAAGGCCGTCTTTGCTCATCACATAAGCGCGTCCGGGCGAGCGGATGCCGAGCGCCCAAGTATTCTCTTCCGTGCGGGGGCAAGCCTGCTGCACCCATGTTTTGCCGCCGTCGCTCGTGCCGTAGATGCCTGTCTGATGGCCACAGACCCAGCCGTGCAGGGAGTCTGCGAAGGCCATTTCATGAGCATACCGGGGCGTGAGCGTTTGTAAAGCCCAGTTGAGGCCACCGTCTTCGGTGTAGAAAACCCCGCCGCCACTGCTAGCCCAGCCTTTTTGAGGGCTGACAAAATCTAATGCCTCTGCACCCGACATGGGTGCGCCCAATACCTCCCAGTTAAGTGCATCGAAAGATTTCCCAAAGCCAGTGCTGAACGGTGGCAACAACTGGCCGATGCCGATGAAATACACCGTGTCGCCGCCCACGGATACAAAGTCCTGTATCAAAGATATGGCACCAGGGATGGATACATTTGCCCAGGTCTCCCCCCAATCCTTCGTCACAAAAACGTCCTGATAATGTGCTGCCACCACCGCTGTACTGTCGTTCAGCCTTTCTATTGCTGTGATGGAAGGGTTGCTATCCAAACTTTGCACTTCCCAAGTAGCCCCATCGTTGGTCCACAGGATTTGGCTGTCTGGGGAACCAAGTATTCGTATCTCAATAATTCCGTGCTTGAAGTCCTTGAATTGTAGATCGAGTACCGGGCGCACAGGGCCGGGGTAAGCCACAGAATCCCAGTGAATGCCTCCGTCGGTGGTCTTCCAGATGGTCTTGCCGCTGATGGCCCAGCCCCGCTGCTCATCCAGAAACTGCATTTTGAGGAAAATAGCGGGCGGCTGGTGGGTCGCTTTTTTCCAAAAAACAGGAGCATCTACGGTGACATTCCTGCTGGCTGAGTATGACTCTGGTAGACAGTCTGATTCGGCTTTCAACGTCACCTTGTAACAGCCCGGCGCGAGGAACGTGTGGGCTGGGTTTTTGTCCGTAGAAGTTTCGCCGTCACCGAAGTCCCAGAAGTAATCATCCGCCTCCCGCGAGAGGTTGGTAAACTGGAAGGTCTGGCCCGTACAACTGAACTCGAACTTCGGCTGCGGCTGCGGGCAAAGCAGCGAATCGCAATCGAGACTCGAAGCAAGGTTGTGGTACACGAAGCCCGTTGCATCTCTCACGCAGACCAACTGCTCCTGCCCGCCTTCCCAATCCGACGACCTGAAAAAACTCCGTTGGATGTCGCCGATACCGTCCACCCAAGTGTAGGTCAGGCCAGATGACACCAAGCGCTTCATGGTCATCTTTTTGCGCACCGCTCCATTGGCTAAGGTAACCGTGCCGACGGCTGTGACCTTCAATGCTCCGAGGTCGGCTGTCACCACCGTGTCGCCGGTTTTTTTAGAAAAATCATACAGCAGTTGCTGAGTCGCGCAGTCCAACAAGCGATAGTATTTCCCTTGCTCCGCCCGCAGGTGGATCGGGTAGTTCGGGCTTAGGTAAGGCAAGCCCAAAAAGCGGCTCCACACCGCTCCGCAGAGCAGCGTGTCGCCCATGTAGCGCATGGAGGTATTGAAATAAGTGGGGCAATCAAATGGGTTGCACCAGTATACGGAGCCATATTCCATGCCGGGCGTAGGGAATGGAGCGAGTTGGGCGCGGCCCGCCAGGGGGCAGCAGATGAGAAGCAGGAGCAGGAGTCGGAGTATCATAAGAAATTGGGTATTATAGTGAAATGATGTGCTGAGGAAATGGTTGGCTGGGGAGACAAACGCGCTCAACGCTCCAGCACAAACCGCACCGCCGTTGCTTGCGAGGCTTGCGAGGGTCTCCGACCCGAAACATCGCTGTTCACCACCAAGTAGTACAGCCCGCTCGCCAGCCCTGCGGGCAAATCCACGCCAAACTCCCCGCTCTCTCCCGCGTAGTCACGCTCCAGCACCAACTGCCCCTGCGCGTTGAGCACCCGCAGGTGCACTTGTTGGCCCTGCCACTGGCCCAAGTCAACGAAGAGCACCCCACTTGTCGGGTTGGGGCGGACGGAGAGTTCAAAGTTTGAAGTTCGGAGTTTGAAGTTTTCCCGCTCCGCAATCTTCATCCCGTCGTAGGGCAGCACCGGGCAGTTGTAAGTGTTGAGAAACGCCTCCGAAGTCGTACCGTCGGCCAGTTTCGCCGCCACATGGATGTATGCCGGTGCCGACTGTTGCGGCAGGGTGTACTCGAAAATGTCGTTCTTGCTATTGTTCAAACTACCCATAACTGCCTTGTAACGAACGGAGTAGAACGGCGAAGTGTTCGGATTACGTACCGCGTAGGTGTTGCTGCCGGGAGCCGTGTAGGTCGCACCTTCCTTCGGCGACACGGCCAGCACGCCATTAGGCAGTTGGATGTAAGCAAACTCCAGTGGGCTGGCGCAGGTATTGGTCATGCGCACCCGGTAGCGACGCTGGCCGATGGAGTCGAGCCGGATGCTGAGCAGGTCGTAGCGGATACAGCCGACCGGCGTTTTCACATCGCAAGGCAGGTCGGGTTGCTGAGCCGTGATCGTGAAGCAGCAGGTGTCGCGGATGCCGCATTGGTTGGCGGCTTCGTAGCACACTTGGGTGGTGCCTTGCGGGAAATTGCCACCCACCGGCAAGCCCTGAAGCAATGTGAGTTTGATGGTCGAGTCGGGACAATTTGTCGTCGCCGTTGGCAGACTATAGTCCACCACCGTCGAAGTCTGGTTGGGCGGCAGGGTCACCGTGAGGTTGTTAGGACAAGTGATCTTGACCTCCGTGATGACGAGTTGCAGGATGTTGGTGACCACCGAATCACAGCCCGCCGGGGTGGTGAAATTTTGCACCACCATGCTTGATTGGGTGTAGGCTTTGCCTTCAATGATGATGGTGTCGCCGGGGTAGAATTGGATGATTTTGGTGATCTCAAATTTAGGCGAAACCGTCACTCGCACAGTGTCGCGCTGCTGGTTGCCACATGCGTCGGTCACCTCAGCAATGTAATCCCCAACGGCGCTGACCGCGTAGGTTTGAGTCGCCGGGCCGTTCAGCCACTGATAGGTGGCATAGCCGCTGCCCGCATCAAGTGCAGTGGTTTGGCCGATGCAAATCGAGCGGTCGGGGCCGAGGTCAAGCGGTACTGGAGTGGAGATTTTCAACTCAAAACTGTCCACATTATTCGCGTAGTCGCACTCCGCATAGCCACCTGAGAAGGGAAAATCGCTGAGCGAAATGGGCGTTTGCACATCCTTCCATATCCCGACGAGTGTGTAGATCTTGGCGTATTTCTGCAAAACCGTGTCCAACGGAAGCGCGTAGTCTACACAGTCGCCAAAGCCCGGCTGCGCTGGCACAAAGGTCGAGTAGAGCGGCAAGGCGACTCCCGTCAGCGGGTTTTTGTCGTAAAAAGTCAGGTTGAAACCAGCGTTGGCCGACACCTGACCGAGGTTGCAAACGCGCAGGTTGGCAACTGGCCCATCGGCAGCCGTGCAGTAAACGCTGTCCACTTGACAGGTAATGTCGGGCTTGTCTACGCAGGGGCATTGTGGGCACAACTGCTTGACGTTCAAAGAATCGGCCTGAAAAACAGTGGTTTGGTCAACCGCTTTGACCCCGTATGGGCCAAATGCCACGAGGATCGGGTTCGTCTTAGCAGGCCGCGTCTCCACGATGACCTGCAAGGGCTGCAACAAGCCGCAACTGTCGTCGAGGTTGAAGTCATAGTCCGTTTTGAGCAGCATCAGATCGTTGTACTCGCCAGACTTGAAATCGTCGACCATCAGCAGGTGGTTGGGCAGGCGCAGCAGACGATGTTTGCGGTAAAAACTGTACGAAGGACCAGTGGTTGGGGCGGCTATCTTTTTGGCTCTCAGCAAGTTGCCGTCCTTGTCCACCTTGAGCAGAGCAAAAGAGTTGTCTAACGTGCGCCCGAAAATAGCATAGCCATCGGGCAGTGCCACGATGTCGGTCGCGGCCATGTCGGCTTCGTAACTTTTTAGCCAAAGCAGTGTGCCGCCAAGGGTGTATTTGGAGAGAAAAACAAGGAATTTTTGATTGGGCAAGAGGAAATTGGAGGCCCCACCGCCCACGACTACCAGTTGGTCGTTGTCCACCAAAATTTTGTTCGCGCTGAAAATCCGGAGTTCCGTCGTATCCGGCAGCGTGCCCTGAATCCACTCTGGTGCTCCATCCACGGGCGATAGTTTGGCGAGCATGGCCCTCCCGGAGTTCGGAATGTTGTCGTCGTCCCAGCCACCTACGCAGTAAAAACTACCGTTGTGCTGCACCATGTCCTGAAAATACACACTGGTGCTGGGGTTGCCGGGATACAGGATATCCCGCGCGGGCACCACCTCGCCCGTCGTGCGGTCTAGTTCCCACACCTCTGACCGGGCCTTGTAGTAAGTGCCCATCCCGCTGCCAAATATCTCGTCGGAGAAGGCGTACACGACAAAATTACCGCCTGGTGTTTTTTCAAAAATGCCCAGCGCTTCGGGGTACAGTTCGGCGTAATCCTTGAACCACAGCACCTGATTGGCGGCCGGGTCGTAGCGCAGGACTACAGCCTTGCGGGTATTGGGCGAGTGGTCACGTGTGCCGCACACCACGATTTTACCCTCCGAATCTTCGATGATTTCTGCCCAGTCTATCTTGTCGAAGGGGGTGTCGCCCACCGGGAAATTGCGTACCCACAGCATCTCGCCGTTGGGGGTCATCTTGGCGATCATCGGGTTATCTCCCTGTCTTCCAGCCATGTACACGTTGCCATCGGAGGAAGTGCAGAGGCTGTAGCCAAACTCCGACTGGTCGGCCCGGCCCATCGTTTTGAAAAACGTGGTGGGGTTTTCGCAGCCGTCGCAGACGGGCGTTTTCACCACAAAACTGTCCAAGTTGTTCATGTAGCGGCACTCCTCCACGCCGCTCTGCGGGTAGGGAAAACCGGCGAGGTCAACCGGCGTGACCACCCCACTGCCCACCCCGGCGAGGGTGTAGAGTTTGGGGTACTGCGCAGCGGATGCAGGCAGCGGCCAAGTCATTTCCTTGCACTGGCCCGGTGCCAATGGCGCATTCACGGTGATGCTCCACAGCGCCTGCGCCGCTTGCGTCAGCGGGTTTTTGTCAAAAAACGTGACTTGAAACGGCCCGCTCAATGCCGCCAAGCCAAGGTTGCGCACCTCCGCTCGGTACTCCAGCGAACTGTCTGCCGCGCAAGTGATGCGATTTACCTGAAACGTGACATCTGGCACACCCTCACAGTCGCAGCGCGGGCACAACTTGCTCACATTCAGCGAGTCGGCTCTGAATACTTGGGGCCAAGCAGCCGCCGTCGTCATCGTCTGCACCGTCTGAAACGTGACGGGCCGCAACTTGGCTGGGCGGGTGACGACCTTCACCTCCGCTTTGCGCAGCAGGCTGCAGGTGTCGTCGAGGCCAAAATTCCTGTCCGTGCGGAGCAGCAGCAAGTCGCCGCCGCCCATGCCGTCGTCCGTGTGGTCGAGCATCAGGAGGTCAAGGCCTACCTGCATGAGCTGGTTTTTGCGGTTGGGGAACAGCGTGAAATTGTTGGAGGGCAGTGCGATGTCCAACGTCGTGGCTGCGAGCAGGTCGCCCGTGGTGCCATCTACCCTCACCATGCCCCAGCGGTTGTTCGACAGGAGGCCAAACACGGTGACGACATTGTAAACCTTAATCACGTCCTGTGGAAAGATCGCGATGTCGTAGCGCCGCATCCAAGTCAGGGAGCCGTCCGTGCGGCGTTTTTCCAAGTACAAAAAGTTGTTGTTGGCCGGGTCGTTGGGGGCCACGTCCTCACTGCCCGCGATGAACACCATGTCGTCGTCGATCGTCATGGCGCCGGGCGCGACCACTTTTTGCCCCGTAGCGGTGGAGTCCGGGTCGGTCAGGAAAGCCCAGTGGGGCTGGCCGTCGGTGGCCGATATTTTGGCGAACATGGGCAGCAGCGGCTGCTGCGCCCCGGCCTGCCAACTGCCCGCCGCGTAGAGGCTGCCATTGCTCATCGCCATATCCTCGATGCGCAGGTTCGGCTCGCCGAGGTAGCGCACCGCCAGCGTAGGCATCACTGCGCCCGTCGCGCGGTCCAGTTCGAGCAGTTCGGAGCGGGTTCTCAGCGCGCCGCCCACAACCTCCTGCGAGTTGCTGCTGAGGAGAAAGTTGCCGCCTTCTGATTTCTCCAAAATGCCCGACACCACGGGGCGATTGGCCGGATACTGCTGCGACCACAGCACCTGGTCGGCCACTGGGTCGTAGCGCATCACCACCGCATGGCGGTTGGAGGGCGAGCCGCCCTCCGTGCCGCAGATCACGAGATTGCGGTCGGAGTCTTCGATGATCTCGGCCAGTTCGGTCGGAAAGAAGGAGGTGCCGGGGAAGTTGCGCACCCAAATCGGCTCGCCGAGCAGCGTGATTTTGGCGATCATCGGGTCATCGCCCTGACGGCCAGCGACGTACACGCTGTTTCGGTCGGCAGAGAGGCACATGCTGAACCCCAGTTCGCGTTTCTGTGGGCTGCCGAGTTTTTTTACGAAAGTGGAGGGCGCGGCGCAGTCACCGCACACCTGGGGCGGTACGATGAAGCGGTCCAAGTTGTTGAGGTAATTGCACTCCGGCTCGTTGTTCGGGTAGGGGAAGCCGCTAAGCGGGATGGGGGTCTGCACCACATTGTTGGCACCCATCAGCCCATAAAAGACCGGAACAGTATCCAACTCGATGGCATTGGGGAGCAGCAGGTCAGTGAAAAAATACCCGCCTTCTAGGCAGTCGCCCGGCAAAATGGGCGGGTTGTTGCCAACTGCAGTAGCGAGCATGCGGGCCGTATCGACGAGCGGGTTTTTGTCAAAAAGCCTCAACAAAAAGGGGCCGGCGGGATAGGGCTGGCCGCCCACGTTGCAGATGGTGTAGTAAAGCAGCGGCACCCCGTTGCGGCAGGGCATGGAGTCGAGCGTGAACTGGAGGTCGGGCAGCGAGGGGCAGGTGCCGGTGGCGCCGCATTTTTTGTAAAAAACCAGGTCTGGGGAGTCCGCCTCGGTCAGGGCCGGGGTCAGGATGGCGGGGCTGGCGGTCACGGTCGGCACCACCACCTCACTCACCGGAGGGGGCATGGGCACGAGTTGCACGGGCGTTTTTTGGAAAAAACCGCAGGAGTCGCTCACCCAGCCGTTGAGGTCTGTTTTTGCCAAAATGCCCTGCGTCTGGCCCAAGTTGTTCTGGCTCAGGGCGGTGAAAAACAGCGCGTCGCCCATGCGCAGTATTTTGGAGCGGGCAGGTATCTCCGTGAATTCTTCGTTCTCGTCGAAGTCCACTTTCACCGCTGAAATCGGGTTGCCCTGCTTATCGGTTTTCAGCAAAAACAAGCGGCTGAAGTCGCTCAGCAGGTCGTGGCCGTAGAGCATGTAGCCGTCAGGCAGGCTGATGACCTCCTCGGCAAATTCGCCATTAAAATCTGGCAGATCGTACTGCTTAGCCCAGAGCAGGTTGCCCGCGAGGTCGTTTTTTTGAAGAAAAATGGTGGATGAAAACAGGTCTGGCCCCGTCGCGTCGCCGCTGTAGGTAGAGATAATCGACTCGTTATCAATGATCAAGTCGCGCCCGTAGAGCCGCGCCGATGCGCTGCTGGGGAAGGGGCCGATGCGCGTCCACACGGGTTGCAGCGTGGCGGTGTCGAGTTTGCAGATGGCGTTGCGCATCTTGGACAAATTGCTGAACCCGCCCGTGGCATCGTTGGTCATGCGCCCGCAGGCGTAGAGCGCGCCGTTGTGATAGATGGTCTGGCTGATGTTGTCGGAGGAGCCTATGCCGATGCGCTTGGTCTTGCCCGCCACGATTTGCCCCGTCAGGCGGCTGAGGCGCAGCAGTTCGGCATCGTCGCCGCCCCCGAAGTATGGGTTGCCGTACAGCACATAGTCGCCTCCACCGGGGCCGAGCGGAGCGATGCCAAACAGGTAGTTGAGGCCGCCGCTGCGCACGACGTGCGCCCACAGCACAGCCCGCGTGACAGGGTTGTAGCGGAACACGAAGGCCCGCCCGGAGTTGTCGTTTTCGAAGTTGCCGCAGCCCACGAGGGTGCCATCGGGGTCTTCAAAAAACTCCACCAGCGTTTCGGTGTGGAAGTCAAGTCCTTGAAGACCAATGCTGTGCTTGTCGAGTACTTTGCCATCAAGGGCAAGTCTGGTGAGCAGCACGCGCTCGTCTTTCATACCGCCGAGCCAGAGGTTGCCGTCGCGGGCGGGGGCGAGGGCGTTGCCGCGCTCGGCATCGAAGGTGCTGAAAAAGGTGTTGGCGGGCTGTGCGGAAAGGAGCGTCGTGAGTACGACACCGAGGGCAAAAAGGAGAAAACGGCGCATGGAGAGCGGGTTTTGAGAATGAAAAAAGCGGATTAGAATCAGAGGCGAAGTTAGTGCGGGGGTTTGGGGCGGGCGAAGGGAAAGCGGGTTTTGCAAGATTGACGGCGTAAATTTTGGTACCAAAAAAGCCGTTTCGGGGGTATCCCCGAAACGGCTTTTTCAAAAATGATAGCGAAACTTGCTGAGTTATGCCCTTGGCTGCTCAGGGTTGGCTTCTGGCTCAGTAGCCGTTTCGGTCTCTGCAACGTATTCTTCCTCCTGCTTGCGCCGCCCAGTGATGAACCGCCAGAGCCAAGCGCCTCCGGCCACCAGTACGAACAGGAGCGGCTTGAGGAATTTCAGAATGATGACAAAAAAACCGGCCTTCGCCAGCACCTTGCCCGCCACGAGGCCTCCGATGGTCCAAGCCGCCACGTTGTCAATTTTGGAATCAAAATCGGCATAGCGGTGTCCCTCCTCAAAAGAAACACTGCCGATAACAGCCGGAATGATGGGCTTCACCTTCTCCAGCGCATCCATGTCACCGATGGCGTTGAGCGACAGTACACCTTTGCGGCCCAGCACCCGCACGTCGTAGTTGAGCGTGTTGCCCTCCGCACCATCGCCGAATTTGAGTTCTTTGGCCCAGTGCAGCACCTTTTTTTCTTTGTCGTAGTAGGGCGCAGCGGCCCAGCCAACGAGGTCAATCGCTCCATAGCCCTCCTTCACCCGCTCCACACTGCCTTCGCGGATTTCTTTTTGCATGGTGATCAGCAGTTCAGTATAGTTCATGTCGTCTGCATCGCCATCCTTTAC
>JAYSUY010000866.1:0-9441 GCA_043718855.1 Saprospiraceae bacterium
TCGCGACCCTCAGCTTGGGAAGCTAATGCTCTACCGACTGAGCTATTTCCGCGGGTGGTTGGCTTTCAGTTTTTTAGAAATTATGGTGCAAGATTACGATGAATTTCAAAATGGGCAGTGAGTTTTTGTCAAATTTTGTAACTGGTAAGCAGTATCCAGACGACAGCGTTTTTTAGACAGGATATGCAGGATCAACAGGATTTTTAAACGTTGATCCTGCACATCCTGTCCCAAAACTGTTCAAACCGCTTTGATGTGGAGTCAGTCCGGTCTTCCGCGCTGCATCCGCCAAGCCCGCACCAGCATCAGCACCTCCTCGTAATTGAGCATTCCTGATGCGATACCCTGCGATTTCAGGTAAGCGTCGTACAACTGGTAGCGTGCAGCGGGGGCGATTTCCTGAAATTTTTGATGTTGGCGGCGAATAGCCCGGTCGTCTTGCCGGATGCCTGCTGGGATGAATGGCCTAAACTGTTTGTCGTAACGCTCGACATCGCTTTCCCGGCAATTTTGGGCCACCGTGTGCCAATAATCCAAGTGAGCGCAGTAAGCCAAGTATCGATTGGGCTGTTCGGTACAGGCTGCAAAAGCGATGAAATTGCAAGTGCCTTCATCAGAAAACCCGTAGCCATGCCCCATTTCGTGGGCCATCGTGGGCAGTTTACGCAACGGGTGCAAGCCTGCCTCTACGTTGCCTTCGCCGACAAACGGCCAGTACAGCCCCGATGCCCCAAACTTGAACAGGGTGCCTTGTGGGTACAGGATGCGCCCTCGGACACAGCCACCGACGGGGAAACCCTGAGCAGCCAACCAGTTTTCTACAGCAGCCCGCACGGTGTCCTCGGCTTGGGGCGGCCAAAGTTGTTCGCCTTCCATTGCGCTCGTGTCGCTGCCCACCAGCAGATTGCGCAGCGAATCCAAGCATCGCGTTTCGAGCGCCAATTCTCGCCAAAGCATACTGCTGTCCAGCGGCACAACTTGAAGTTTTAATTGCGTTGCCATCGGGATGCGGGAATAGTTGAAGCCCCACATCCAAAAAAACAAGCCCAGCAGAAGCCCTGCAAAACCTATGAGTTTGATGGCCCAGAAGCCAGTTTTTGGCCAAAAACCCGTCAGATTCGGGCGTTTATACACCGACCAGACCCAAAACAAAACGACGACGACCCAAAACAGGTAGAACCCCGGGAAGGGCAAGCAGCCCACAGTCCGATCCACCGCATAACGTATGCCCTGAAACAAACCCCGGCTGTACCAACGCTCCACAAATGCGGGATGTTGGTGCGCCCAAAGGTTGAGCAGCCAAGTGCCAAAACCAAAAATAACCCAGATGCCAGGCCGAACCAGATGTTTCAATGTGCTCATGTGAAAATTGCCCGGCAAGAAAAGCAAACATTTTGTGACGGAGACAAAACTGGTATTTGGCCCACACTACTGGACATTTTCACACAACGCCACAACGCCACGACGGCGATACAACTAAGTTATTCAAAACCAATTTGTTGTGTCGTCGTGGCGTTGTGTAAAATCAAAATCTCCAGTAGTGTGATTTGGCCCCTATGGCAGAATGCTTGCTCATTCACTCCGCAATACATCCGCGGGGTTGGTATGCAGTGCTTGCCGAACTTTGAAGCCCACCGTTCCCATCGCAATGAGCAACAAAGCCAGCACAGCCAGCGCCAACGTCAATGGCTCAACACCCACATTGATTTTAAAGATCGTATCCATCAGGAATCTGGTCAAGGTCAAACCTGCCCAACAGCCGATGACCGCAGCAATAGCGAAAATCCAAGCATAGCCACGGCTCACCAACAATAAGATTTGCCTTGGTTTAGCGCCCACTACTTTGCGCAGAGCAATTTCCTTCATTTTTTTCGTGATCGTTAAAGAAACCAAAGCAAAAAGCCCCGTTGCAGTGAGCAGCATGGCGACCACAGAAAACCAGGTGAAAATAGTGGCGATGCTCTGTGTCACCTTCAAGGCATCTGCCGCGTACTCATCTTGATAAAAACCGCGAAAGGGTTTCAGTGGGTACAATTGTGCCCACTGGGCTTTTACGCGATCATGCATGGAAATGAGTTCGCCTGGGCTTGCCTTGATGACTAAATTGCTGTAGCGTTCAGGTTTGGCAAGGCGCAGCACAGCCGGAGCCAAAGGCTCGAACAAGTGCAGTTGGATGTCGTTTATGGTACCGACCACCGAATACATTGCCGTGTCCATGCGAATTTTTTGACCCACAGCTGATTCATTTGTCCAACCAAATTCACTGGCCATCTTTTGGGAAATCACCACGGCATGGTTGTAGTCCGACTCCCGGTTGGCTTCCAAAAGGCGGCCTGACAAGGCGTGGAGATTCATCACTTGGGTGTAGTTATCGCCTATTTCGAAGTAATTTACTTCGCGTTTTTCGCCCACTACTTCGACCGTTATGGAGCGATTGCCAAAGCCGATGTGGTGACGTGTACCAGCCACCGATTCCACGCCCGGTAGTTGTTGCACCGCATTGCGGAGTGCATCATAAGTGTTCTGATCTGGTACCGGGATGCCAATCAAATCGCTGCGGTTATAGCCATAGTCGTAGTTTTTTTGGAAGGTGGCATTGCGGGCAAAGGACACCCCTCCAACCACCGTGACGAGCGAGACCACCACTTGTAAACCCAGCAAAACCCGAGAGAAAAGGTTAGTGCCGCCAAATTTTACCGCGCCCCTAAATATCCGGGTCGGGTTGAAACTACTGATATAAAACGCCGGATAAGACCCCGCCAAGAGCGTGGTGAACACAAACAGACTCAACAAAAAGCCTTGTAACACCCGGTCGTGCAAAAAATTGGCGTGTGATTCCAGACCATCGAACATGCTGTTCGCCATGGGCACCCACCAGTTGGTCATCACAATCGAAACGCAAATCGCCATCGCCACAACTGCCGCGCATTCCAGCAGCATCTGTCGCATCAGTTGGGCACGGGTGCCGCCCATCACTTTGCGTACGCCCATCTCGCGCAGGCGGCGGTTGGAGCGCGAGACGGTGGTATTGGCAAAATTGAGGCAGGCGGAGAGAAAGATCAAACAGGCCATCATCAATCCGCCGTAGGCTGCGGCATCGTTCGGGCGGCCTACCAAACCATTGGATGCAATGTATTCCGCCTGATCATTGATCGTTGACAAGGGCAACAAATGGAAGCCTGCAACCTTCCAGTCTTGACGAGCGGCGTTTTGTTGGGGCAAGTATTGATTAAAATCAGCAGCCAAATGGGCTGCATCAGCCGCGTTGGGTATCTTGAAAATGACCGCATCTACAAACCATTTCCAATCATCTGGTTGGAGAAAAGTAGAGTCGCTCGTCTTCAGATTTTCGATATTGGTGATAAAATCAAAGCGGAAGGAGGAATTCGAAGGCACATCTTTTAGTACGCCTTTCACCACAAGTGGAAGGGAGCGTTTTTCGCCGGCATACAGGAGCAATGTTTTGCCCAGTGGATTGGTTTTGCCAAAATATTTGTCCGCCATTTTTTCCGTCAGCAACACCGCGTTTTTATCGGAAAGATCGTGATCGCCCGCGACGACAGGAAAATTAAACAATGAAAAAAAGGCAGGGTCAGTGAAATTCACCGCCTCCGAAAATGGCTCGCTTTGATCGCCCTTGATATCGCAGCCCCGACTATCCCAGCGCACCGATTCCGTGATGCTGGCAAAATCGCGCTGTGCCATCTGTGCTACCGGGAGCGGGCAAACGCCCTTTAACTCGTCGCTGCCCTCACGGGTGACGACGGCGCGGAAAAGATGCTCCTTGTCGGCTTGAAAATTGTCAAAACTGAAACAAAAGCGATAGGTTTGATAACCCCATACCATGAGAGTGATGCCCACGCCCAAGCCAAGGATGTTGAGCAAGGTGTAGAGGCGGTTTCTGGAGAGGTTTCGGAGGGCGAGTTTTAAATAGTTTTGAAACATAGTGCGTAAAGGTTGAAGGTTGAGGGCTAATGATCACATTGGCTGACTATCATATTCTACCTAATCGAAGTCCTCCGACCAGCCGAATTTGAAAGAAATTTGGCCGAAGCCGCCGGAGAAATCGTCTACACTCAGGCCAGCGATTTCTACGCCCGGAACCCAACGGTAGCCGCCGCTGAGGCTGAGGTGAAACCAGCGGTAGAGATTGAACTCCAAGCCTGCCGATGGGCTGACGACATACAGCCGATCTTTGCCCACATCGCTGACTTTGGCCCGACCAAGACCCAAATCCAAATCAAGCACTGGGTGTACGGCCCGATGGGAGGCAATCTGGTAGCCCAGTTGCAGGGAGTGCCACCTGAAGTTCAGGTCACGCTCTTTTCCGTCGTACAGCAATCGTGGGTCGGTAGTCATCCAGTTGAAATTATATCCCACCAGCAGTTTGCGCTCGTACTCGCCGGTGAAGTGGAAGCCCGAAATATGCACCGTCTGTCCGGCCACTTGGGTCACCTGGCTCCTGTAGCCACTCCAGCCTCCGGTGCTTTTTAGGCTGCGTTGGCCGAACAAGGTTTTTTCTGGCTGTGCAAAACAAGTAGAAGCGGAAAGGAGAAAAATGAAGGCACAGAGTGGTAGACACCACACAGGGGATGTTGGAAGGTGATGGTTGTTTAGCATGAAATCTGTTGTATTGTTAAAAAAAAGGATCGCAACTGCCGTTTCGATCAATGTTTTACTCACTCCGCAAACTCTTCACTGGGTTCGCCAGCGCCGCCCGCCACGACTGCCCGGCAGTGGTCAAAAAAGCCACTAGTGCCAAAATAGCCGCAGGCAGCACATAAAACCACCAGCCCAGGTGGACGTGGAAAGCATAACTGGCCAAAAACTTCTGCACCCCGAACACCGCCAGCGGTAGCGTAATGGCCCCGGCGATCAGAATCAGCCAAATGTACTCTCGTGTCACCAAGCCGACCACCTGCGCTACGCTTGCGCCCAGCACCTTGCGAATACCGATTTCCTTCTCGCGCTTGGCGACGGTGAACAACGACAGCCCGAACAGCCCCAAACAAGCCACCAGCAAAGCCAAACCTGTGCAGCCGAGCAGCACCGCACCGAACATTCGGTCTATTTTGTACTGCTGGTCGTAGTAGGTGTTGAGGAAAAAGTGCTTCACAGGTGCGTCTGGGAAGTGTTTTTTCCACAGATTCTCTACTTGCGCCACTAACGCTGGCATATCTGATGCACTGATTTTCAGCGAGTAATAGTCCCAGTTGTCCTTCCCGGCGTAAAAAACCGTCGGGTCGAAAGCGTTTCGCAGCGATTGCTGGTGATAGTCTTTCACCACCCCAATGATGCTGCGCGGTACCGAATCACCAGCCATGATTTGGCGGCCCAGCGCATCGTCTGCATTTCGAAAACCGAAGATTTTGACGGCGGTCTCGTTGAGGATGCAGGTCTTCTCCTCGGCCTTGTAATTTTCAGAAAAACTCCGCCCGGCGAGCAACTGCAACTGATATTGACTGATGAACCGTTCGTCTACGCCGAGGGTGCGGCAGCGCTTGTCCTGATCGCCACCCACTCGCTTAAATCCGGAGGAATTGCCTATCTCCTCACCCGGTACCCCCGTGCTACGGGTCGTCGAAACCACTCCCGCCAGCGCTCCTACTTCGTTCAGAAAACTCCGCACGGGCGCTTGCCCCGTTGAATCAGCACGAGAAGCCGTCTCTTGCAGCACCAGTGTCTGGTCAATGTTTACGCCGAGCGACTGATTTTGCATGAAGCGCAACTGGAAAAACATGGCCAGCACCCCCGTCACCAACAAAATGGCGATGGAAAACTGGCCGACCACCAGCGTTTTGCGCAAGCGGGCTTTGCCGCCCGTCACGCCTTTCGACAGCATATTTTTGAGCGAAAAAACGGGATTGAAGCCCGCCAGCACCCGCGCCGGATACATCCCCGCGACCAGTGCACCCAACCCAAACAGCCCGGCCAGCCCGGACCAAAACCCCAGCCCGCGTGGGAGCAAATCCACCGGAGCGCGATCCACCAATTGAGCGAAAGTGTTGAGCATCAAGATAAAAAATACGGCACCGAGCGCAATGGCCAAGGCATTGACCAGCAGCGACTCGGTCAGGAACTGCCGAATCAGGTGGCCCGAAGTCGCGCCGCTCACCTTCCGAACGCCCACCTCCTTGCCCCGATCAAGGGCACGGGCGGTGGCGAGGTTGATGTAGTTGAGCCACGCGATGATCAAGATGAACAGCCCCGCTGCACCAAGCGCATAGATGAATTTGAAGTCGCCGTTGCCTGGCAGTTCGTAGTCGTAGTTGGAGCGCAGGTGGATGTCGAGCAGGGGTTGCAGAATGAAGTGCTGCTCGAAGCCGTCCTTTTTCATCTGGTCGCCCATGTAGCGCTCCGTGAAATCGGGCAGTTTGGCCGCCAGCACAGCAGGGTCGGCATCTGGGCGCAGCCGGATGTAAGTGTAAAAATCCGACCACCCCCAACTGCCCTCCGCGTCGCCACCATCTTCTTTCACATTCTGCACATAGGTGGGATAGTCGAGCAGCATGCTGAGGCGCATGTACAGGTGCGAATTAACTGGCGGATTTTCCAGCAGCCCGCGTACCGTCCACTCGCGCTCTCGAAACTTAAACGACTGGCCCACAGGGTTTTCTTGCCCGAACAGCAGCCCCGCCATTTTTTGGGTGAGCACGGCCGAGTAAGGCTGCGCAAACACCGTTTTTGGGTCGCCCTCCAGCATTTTGAAGGAAAAAATATCGAAAAACGAAGCGTCCGCATAGCAACCGCCCACTTGCTCCATCACCTCGCCGCGCTTAGCCAAGCCGCCGAAAAAGCGCAACCTCACCATTTCCTCCACCTCTGGGAAATCCTTTTTCAGGTTCGGCCCCACAGCCGGGTAGGTGAACGCGAAGGTTTGCAGTGTGCCGCCTTTTTCCTGCACCGTCATCGGTATGCGGTAAATGCGGTCGGCGTTTGCCTGAAAACTGTCGTAACTCCGCTGGAATTGGATGAAATTGAGCAGCAACAAGCAAACTGCCACGCCGATGGACAGCCCGACGATGTTGACAGCAGTGAAAACCTTGTTTCGGAGGAGGTTTCGGGCGGCGAGTTTGATGTTGTGGATGAGCATGATTCTGTTGTTTTTGTAAGTCTGAATAGTATTCCAGCCCTTGCTTTTAGCGTGCCGGAATACCATTCCGGCTTACAATGCTATTCGCTGCGTAGTGATTTAACCGGGTTGGCCAGCGCCGCTTTTACTGCCTGTGACCCCACCGTGAGAAATGCAATCAGTACTGCCACAATTCCCGCAATGGCAAACATCCACCATTGAATATCAATGCGATACGCAAAGTCGGAGAGCCATTTTTGCATAAAAAAGTAGGCGAGCGGAAACGCGATGACGAGCGATGCGACCACCAACCAGAGGAAATCGCGGGCCAGCAGCCCCGTGATGCCCGCCACGCTCGCGCCCAGCACCTTGCGGATACCGATTTCTTTGGTGCGCTGCTGCGCAGCAAATGCCGCGAGGCCGAACAAGCCGAGGCACGAAATCAGGATGGCGATGACAGTGAAATACCCGACGATGTACGCCAGCCGGTTTTCCGCCGCGTAATTTTTCTGAAACTCCTCGTCCAGGAAACTGTACTCCAGCGACTCGCCGGGCACCACGCTGCGCCATGCCGACTCGATGGCTTGCAGACCCGCTGCAAGTTCGCCCCCGCTGAGGTGGGCAATCAGGTAATTGTAGTTGCCGTCCAGGTTGAGCGTGAACGCGAAGGGCGTGATCGGCAGGTGCAAATCCTCGAAGTGGAAATCGCGCACCACCCCCACCACCGTGTAGTCCCAGCGCCCGTCCGGCACATCGGCGTAGACGTGTTTGCCCACCGCCTCCTGCGGCGAGGCGTAGCCGAACTCCCGGGCAGCCGTCTCGTTCAGGATGATGCGCATGCTCGTATCGCCCGGAAACGCCGCCGAGAACAGCCGCCCCGCCACCGGCTGGATGGACAAAGTGCTGAGGTAATCGAAGTCCACCCGGTTGGTGCGCGTGCGCTCGGCCTCGCTGTTCGATTGGCCTTCGCCATAAAAACTGGCATCCTCCGGGTTGAAAATGCCCGGATAGTAGGCCGAAGCCCCCACCGACTGTACGGGCGCGGCGGCGGCGAACGCGTTTTTCAGCGCAGCGTATCCCCCCTTCGCCCCGTCGCCGCGCAGCGGAATCACCACCTGCTGGTCTTTTTCAAAACCCAAATCCGCCGAGCGCAGGTAAGCCAGTTGCTGCTGCACAATGAGCGCGGCCACGATGAGTGCCCCCGACAGCACAAACTGGAACACCACCAGCCCCTTGCGGATCGAGATGGTCGCCAGCGAGTGCGGCAGCGACCCTTTCAGCACCGCCATAGGGCGAAACGACGAGAGGTAGAACGCCGGGTAACTCCCCGCCAACAGACCCGTCAGCAGGCTCACGCCGAAAAATCCGCCGAGGATGGCGAGGCTCTGCGAAGGGGAAAAAGTCAGTTGTTTGCCCGACACCTGCTCGAACAGCGGCATGAAAGCCCCGGTCAGCCCCACCGCCAGCCCGAAGGCCAACACGCTGAACAGCACCGACTCGTGCAGAAACTGGCGCACCAGCGAACCCTGCTGCGCTCCCAGGGCCTTGCGTATGCCCACCTCTGCCGAGCGCTTGGAAGCGCGGGCGGTGCTGAGGTTCATAAAATTGATGCAGGCGATGAGCAGCGTGAACGCAGCGATGGAGCACAGGATGTACAGGTAACTGAGGCTGCCATTGGGCGTGACGTTGTGCGTCAGGTCGGTGCGCAGGTGGATGTCTGGCACCGCCGTCAGGAACTGCCGCTTGTCGAAAGCCGCCACTTGGAGGTCCATGCGCATATATTTTTCCACAAAAGCCGACAGTTTGGCCTCCAAAGCGCGGGCATCCGTGCCGGGCAGGAGTTTCAGGTAAGTGAACAGGAAGTTGTTGCCCGCCATACCCGTCTGCCGCTTGGTGTACTCCTCCAATCCGCCGCCGGCGAACGAGAGGAAAAACCGCCCGTCGATGTGCGAAGGCGCGTCGCTGGGGCCAAAAACGCCCGTCACCGTATAGTTGCCCACGCCGTTGGTGTTGCTCTGCACCTCCACCGTTTTGCCCAGTGCCGACTCGGTGCCAAACATCTTGCGGGCTATTTCTGCCGACAGCACCATGCTCATCGGGCTGCTGAGGGCCGAAGCGGCACTGCCTTCCACGAAGTTGTAGCGGAAAAAATCGAAGAACGTGGAGTCCACCAAGTAGCCGCCCGTTTCGTAAAACGTGCGGTCTGCGCCGCCCGCCGTGCGGTAGCGCAGCAGCGTCTTGTCGTCCACGAACAGGCCGGTGAGCCGCGTCGTGCTGACGATTTCGGGGTACTCCTGCGCCAGTGCCGCCGCGAGCGGAGCGGGTGAAGCGGCGGTCTTTTTTTCGCCGTCGCTGCGCACAAACACGGT
>JAYSUY010000867.1:0-9433 GCA_043718855.1 Saprospiraceae bacterium
GTCTTTCAGGGGTTCCTGTATGCTCACCACCCAGTCCAGCGCGTTGTTGCGCCGCAGAAAAGCCATAAAATACCTCCGTTCCGACAGGTGGTCCGGCACTTTCAACTTTGCCCCGTCGTAGGCCGCGATGAGGCCGCCCTCAAAAACGTGGCGAAAACGGCGGCTTAAAAACTTGTGGTTCACCAAAAAATCCCCCTCCAGCACTTTTACCTTCCCACTCCCGGTTTCCACGCCGCCAAAACTGGCGATGCAGTGCACGTGCGGGTGGTATTTCAAATCCGACCCCGCCGTGTGGAGCACCATCACCAAACCGGCCTCCACCCCGTGTTTTTCCCTGAACCAACCCAACAGGACCTCCTTGAGGGAGGCGAACAAGAGGTTGTGCAGCAGGTTCCCGTTTCGCTTCGACAGGCCGCGCAACCAGGCCGGCAAGGTCACGACGACGTGGCTGTGCCTGATGTTCAGCAGGTTGCCCAACACGTCCTCCGCCCAGCGGTTGGTCTCTTTTATCCCGCACTTCGCGCAAAAACGGTGCCTGCACGAACGGTTGACAAAATGCGCGTCCCCGCAACCCGCGCAGACGTACATCACGCCGCCCAACGCACGGGTGCGACATGCCGACATCTTGTTCAAAGCCTCGATATGCTTGGGCAACAGCACCAGTTTCCGCCCGGGATGGCCCTCGTAGGCCGCCCTGAACGGCGCGATGATGTCCCCCGACAAGGTGTATTTTTTCGGGTCTATGCCATTCGTCAAGTGGGTGGCAACCGTCTTTTCAATTGCCAGGTATGGGGGGCTTGTTTGGGCATAACAATAAATGTTGGTTTATTTATTTATTATTGGTGTTTTATTTTGTCTCATGCGGTTTAATTTATTTTTAATTCCGTTCAACTATGGTTTCACGCAACTCACCCTATAGCAGGGTTGCCGCCATCCTTGCATTCCCGCAGTTGCCGAATGGCAATTGTCGTGAATGCAGTTCTGGGTGAAGTTCGATGTTTGTCAACAAAACGCTTCCTTTGAGCATCCTTTTTCGACCAAAATCATTGGGTGTAGTGCTCATGCTATGAAAGATTTGCCCCCCTCACTCATCCACCATCTCATGCTCCCCGCTCTGAAAATTGCTGGACGCATCCACCTTCCGCCCCACCGCGCTCGGTGGCAGCCGCTTGGAAATCAGTTCTCGAATCGTCTCGGCAGTCACCGGGAAGCCATCGTAGTTGAGGATGGGAATCAATTTCTGGGGTGAGATTTCTAGTTCGTTCACCAGCAGCGAGCGGAGTTGTGCATCGCGGTTTTGCTCCACCACATACACCACTTCGTGGCTGGTAATGAAGCGTTTAACGTCCTTGTTGAAGGGGAAAGCCCTCACCCGCATGGCATCCAAGTGGATGTCATCGGCGGCCAGCAGATCGATGGCTTCGAGTGCAGATTGGGTGGTGGTACCGATGAACAGGATGCCCAGATCGCTGTGGTTTTCGGTCTGGTAAAACTCCGGTGCGTGGACGTAGCCCTTCGCCGTCTCCCATTTTTTCAGCAGCCGGTCCACGTTGCGGACGTAAGCCTCGCCCTCCTCCGTGTAGCGGGCGTACTCGTCGCGGGAGGTGCCGCGGGTGAAAAACGCGCCCTTTTCGGCATGGGTGCCGGGGATGGTGCGGTAGCAAATGCCGTCGCCATCTACATCCAAGTAGCGGCCAAAGCGCTCTATTTCATCAAGTTGCTCGGCGTTCAGCACCTTGCCCCGGTCGTACTGGCGGGTGTCGTCCCAAGTGAGCGGGGCCGACATGTTGTCGTTCATGCCGAGGTCTAGGTCGGTCATCACGAGGATGGGCGTTTGCAGCCGCTCGGCGAGGTCGAAAGCGTCGGCGGTCATTTCAAAACACTCCTTCGGCGTGGAGGGGAAAATCAGCACCTGCTTCGTGTCGCCATGCGAGGCGTAGGCGGCCAGCGTGAGGTCGCTCTGCTGGGTGCGGGTGGGCATGCCGGTGCTGGGGCCGCCGCGCTGCACATCTACGAGCACGGTAGGGATTTCTGCGAAATAGGCGAGGCCCAAAAACTCGTTCATCAGCGACAAACCGGGGCCGCTGGTGCCTGTGAACGACCGCGCTCCGTTCCAAGCCGCGCCGATGACCACACCGATGGCGGCCAGTTCGTCTTCGGCCTGTACGACGGCAAATTTCTTCTTGCCCGTTTCGGGGTCGATGCGCAACTCCTTGGCGTAGTCCTCGAAAGCATTGACCAGCGAAGTGCTGGGCGTGATGGGGTACCAAGCCGCCACCGTCGCCCCGGCGTACACCGCGCCCAAGCCGCAGGCGGTGTTTCCATCCAGCAAAATGCTGTCGCGCACCAAGTCGCGTCGCTCCACGCGCAGGCCGAGGGGACAAGGAAAATGCTCCTTCGCATACTGGATGCCCATGTCGAGGGCCAAAAAGTTGGGCTGGATGAGTTTGTCTTTGCCCTTGAACTGCTCGGTGATGATCTGGCGCACCACGTCCACCTCGATGTCGAGCAGGGCGGTGAGCGCACCCACGTAGATCACGTTTTTGAGCAGTTGGCGCTGGCGGGCATCGTTGAAATTTTGGAGGCACATCTCCATCATCGGCACACCGAGGTAGTGGATGTCGTCGCGGATGAAGTCCTTGAACAGCGGCTTGGTGCTGTCGTAGATGAAGTAGCCGTTGGGCCGCACGTTGGCGATGTCCTTCGGCATGGATTGCGGGTTCACCGACACCATGATGTCGATGCCCGCCCGGCGACCGAGGTAGCCTTTTTCGCTCACCCGCACCTCATACCAAGTCGGCAAGCCTTGGATGTTGGAGGGGAAAATGTTTTTGGGCGACACGGGGATGCCCATCCGAAAGATGGATTTGGCAAACATCAGGTTCGCGGAGGCGGAGCCGGTGCCGTTGACGTTGGCAAAACGGACGACGAAGTCGTTGAGGGCGGAGAGGTGTTGCACGAAGTATGAACGATGAACTAGGAACTAGGAACTAAACGATGTGAATCAATCAGGTAGGGGAAATCTCCAATTGTTTTATCAAATCCATGAGCGGTATTTTACGCAGTGTAGCCAATCGACTTAGGTAGCGCAGTCGCTGCAACATGAAGGCTTCGTGCTCATCCACAAGCCGTACTTGCTCGAGATACTCGGTTTCGAGCAGTGTGTTGTGTTCTAACTTTTCGCACAGCACCTCAAGACGTTTGTCGTCCGGGAACTGGCGGTTGATTTTTTGAAGCAGGTCGGACTCTTTTTTGGGCAAGGCTGTCTGCTGGTGCTGGGCACGAAGCGACGCAACTTTTCTGAAAAGAGCGTCGAACTCTGGCCCTTCGGATCGGGCTGCCAGATCGAGCAGTTCGGAGATTGGCGTTTCTTCGTTCATGGGTTGAAGTGGGTTTTAGTGGTATATCACAGATTTTATGCGAATAATGGGTTAGGTCAAGTGATGGGTTGCCAAGCTTATTGACCGGGTGACTTCAAGTCACCCGGTCAATGGACCATTGATGATCAATGCTTTCTGATTTCAACCCATTATTCGCGTATTTTACCAAAGGCGAAAGTAAACTCTTCTCTTGTTTCCCCAAACGCTAATCTTTCCTGCTACAGCCCCTCTAAAACTTCCCGATAACCCCGACCGACCGGAATCTGCACGCCACCGCTGACTTCCACAGCATCAGCGGTATAGGCTTCAATCTTGTCGAGCGATACGATGAACGAGCGGTGGACGCGCTTGAACGCCTGAGGCGGCAGGAGTTGCTCGATTTCGTGGGTGCTCATTTTTGAGACGTAAGCCTGTTTCGTCGTGGCGATTTTGACGTACTCCCGCTGGCTTTCCACGTACACGATGTCCGCGAACAGGATTTTGACCTTCTTTTTCTGGGTGTTGACAAAAATGAAATCCTTGTCAGGGACTGGGTTTGTGGGCTTGCCCGCCGAAGCCTCGGCGGAGGCGGGCAGTGCCTCCGCCTGCGCCACCTGCACTTTATTGACCGCCTTCAAAAACCGCTCGAAGGAAAAAGGCTTGAGCAGATAGTCGGCCACGTTCAGGTCAAAGCCCTCTACGGCATACTGGTGATAGGCTGTTGTGATGATCACAGCGGGCGGATGGGTGAGGGTTTTTAGAAAAGCCATGCCCTTGAGTTTGGGCAAGTGGATGTCCAGAAAAATGAGGCCGACGGGATGGGTACGCAGGTGCTCGGTGGCGAGCAGCGCATCCTTGAACGTACCCTGCAAAGCCAAAAACGGTATCTGCGCAATGTAGTCGGTCACAACTTTCACCGCCAACGGTTCGTCTTCGACGACGATGCACTGGATGTTAGACATGGCTGGCGAGGTTGATTTTTAGGCTGATGGTGAACGCCGATTCGTCCTGTGTGGCCAACAGTTCGTAGTCCGAGTAGAGCAGTTCCAATTGCCGCCGCAGGTTCGACAGCCCAATGCTTTCCCGCAAGGGGGCTTGCCCGCCGAAGCCTGGGCGGAGGAGGGGCTGCTCTCCGCCGTCGTCTGAGGGCTTTTCGATGGAGTTTTTTACCAAAAAAGACAACTGCTGCGCATGGAGCGCTAGGTGTACCTCTACGAAAGGCCGCCCGGTGCTTTCCGAAACACCGTGTTTGAAGGCGTTTTCCACCAGCGGAATCAGCAGCAGCGGCGGTACGGGCTGCTTCATGTCCTGAATCTCGTAGTGGAAATCCACCCGCAGCGTGTTGTCGTAGCGCAGGCGTTCGAGGGCAATGTAATCTTCGATGATCTTGACCTCTTGCTCGATGGGGATGGACTCCTTCCCCGTTTGGTACAGCATGAACCGGAGGATTTCCGACAGGCGCAGGATGGACTCTGGGGCGAGGTCCGACTTGTCTCTCGCCAGCGCGTAGATGTTGTTCAGCGTGTTGAAGAGAAAATGCGGGTTCGTCTGCGATTTGAGGTAGTTCAATTCGGCCTCCTGTTTTTCTATGCGGAGTTGTTGCGCAGTCTGTTTCAGGCGGATGTGGTCGTGGATGTGGATGACCAGCCCAAAAAAGAAAAACGAGGCCATGCTGTACTGAAACTGGTTGCAAACGCCGTCCAGAAAAGAGTCGAAAGTCGTCAATGCCGTCCAGATGTGTAGTTGGATGCCCACATAACGCCAAGCGTACAGTCCGAAGGAGTAGAGAAAAAACTGGCCGGCCAGCAGCAGCAGCGACCTTCCGACGCGCTTTCGACTCAACATTGGGAGCGCATGGTCGAAGAACCAATAGTTGGCAGCTACGATGTACACAGCCCGCCAAACATTGTTGACGGCTATCGGCCAACGCACGCCCTCGGCCTCGCCGCTCATGTCGCTCAGGAACCGGATGAAGCAAAAAGCGGCCCCTATCCACAGGAAAATTTTAAGCCGCTGGACATCAATCGGCGCATGCTGCTTGCTGTTCGCGGTGTAGGTGGTTGACATATTTGTGTCGTTCGTTGACCCTCGCCCGCCGTCTGTTGACGCGCGGTTTTGGCACTTCGCCTCCCCGGTATTTTCGCCTCAAAAATACACAGTCTATGAAACTTACATCACTTCTTATCGCAGCCGCATTCTTGGCAGCTGTTCACTTGCAGGCTCAGGTAGAGCCTTCGGCAGGCGCCTGGAAAACATGGTTCATCGAATCGGGCCAAGCCTACCGGCTGCCGCCACCGCCCGCCGGCAAGGGCGAAATCGCTCAGGTGCTGGCCCGGCAGAAGTCGCTCGACTCGGCCCAGCGGCAACAAATCCTGTACTGGAGTGCCGGTGCGCCCAGCTACCGCTGGCAAGCCCTGATGTCGGGCCTGTGGATGTCGGACGCGCAGAAAAATGGTATCCTGTCCAACATGCTGCTCAGCGTAGCCATCTACGATGCCACGATTGCAGCTTGGGACAGCAAGTACGCCCACAAGCGCCTCCGCCCGTTTGAGGTGGACAAGCGGGTGCGGCTGCTCGTGCCAAAGCCCGAAAGCCCCTCCTATCCATGCGAGCACTCCGTCGCAGCGGGCGTGGCGGCCACCCTCATTGCCCACTTTTTCCCCGTGATGGCCGATTCGGTACACCGCATGGCCGAACAGGTGATGTCCTCCCGCATTGCCGCCGGGGTCGCTTTCCCGAGCGATACCCGCGCGGGCTTCGACTTGGGCCAGCGCATCGCCGAAAAAGAAATCGAGCGCACCAAAACCTTCGTTTCCCAAGCCAAATGGGACGGCAAGGTGCCAGAGGGGCCGAATTACTGGAAAGGCCCCTACGCCATGCTGCCGCAGGCTGGCCAGTGGCAGACCGTCGTGCTCGAAAAGGGAAGCCAGTTTCGCCCCGGCCCGCCACCCGACTACGCTCAGGAAATGCTGGAGTTGAAAAACTACAAGCAGACATTCGGCTCTATGTCCAATGCCTTTTTCCACGCCGACCACCCTGTTTGGGAGGAATTGCTGGACAAAAAGATATTCGAACACAACCTGCACCTCAACCCGCCCCAGGCCGCTCGCCTGTACGCCGTCGCTGCCATCGGGATGTACGATGGCTTCGTGTCTTGCTGGGACGCGAAGTACGCCTACTGGGGCATCCGACCAGAGCAGTACGATACGACCTTCCATCCGGTCTTGTTCCAAAGCCCGCCCTTTCCGGGCTACCCTTCAGGCCATGCGGCCATCAGCAGCATCCACGCGGAGTTGTTTGCCCACTTTTTTCCAGCGGAAAAGGCTTATTTTCGGGAAAAAGCGAAAGAGGTGGGAGAGTCGCGCTTTCAGGGGGGTATCCATTTTCGCAGCGACAACGAGGTAGCCATAGTACTGGGCCAAAAAGTGGCTGCGGCCATCATCCAAAAAATCGAAAGCGATGGAGCCGTTACCATGCCTCAGAAGGTGGGCGCAACGCGGTCGAGTACTCGAAAAAAACCGGGCAGCGGAGGGTTTTAATCAGCCCAAGCGAGGCGGTGACTTGAAGTCACCGCCTCGTTATTCCGAGCAGTTCATTAGCAGCGTAGCGGAGAATCTTTGTGCCCCTGCCCAGCAGCCCGTGCGCTCATGTGCGGAAGTCTGTCCCTGATTTTCCAAACACCTGACAGCCAAGCATCCACAGTGCCCCGAAGGTGATGGACACATCAGCGCAGTTGAACACTCCCGTGTGTAGGAAGTCCCACTGGAGGTACATGAAGTCCGTCACCGAGCCATAAGCGATCCGGTCGAAGATGTTGCCGATGCCTCCGCCCACCACGCAGCACAGGCCGAACAGGGCACCCTTGTTCAGGCTGGTTTGGCCGAAAAGCCAAACCAGCACCATCAGCATCGCCAGCGCAGGTAGCGCGGTAAGCACGATGTTTTTCGCCAGCGGGGGCAAGTCGTCGCCGAGGCTCAAAAACGCACCTGTGTTTTCCACCTTCGTGAATACCACATTATTTTCCAAAAGCGAAATGCTTTCGTGGTAGTCGAGGTGCTCCCTGACAACAGCCTTGGATACCTGATCGCAGCCGATGTTGACCAAGATGATGAGCAAGAGGGCGAGGTACCTGAAAATTTTGCTGGGCGACATAGGGAGAGTTTGAAGTTCGAGAGTTTGATGTTTGAAGTTGGGCTTCGGGCTTGAGCAGTTGAAATTTTTACAAGAGTCAGTTCAGTTGGAGCCTCATCATCAGGTCCGTCTGCTCATCGTCGCCCAACCTGAACAAGTGCTGACCGAACTCCACGAACCCGTTTTTCTGGTAAAAAGCAATGGCGCGAAGGTTCTTTTCCCACACCCCCAGCCAGACGTAATCTGCCTTCCGCTCATGGGCTATGTTTAGGGCCTTATCGTAAAGCAGTTGCCCTACTTTTTTCCCATGAAATGCTTTCGAGACATAGATGCGCTCAATTTCTACAGCATTGCCGTCTTTCAGTTCGGTCTGTGCTTCGCCGAAATTTACTTTCAGATAACCCACCACATCCTGACCAAAAGTGGCCAAGTAAAACTCCGCGTTTGAGTTGGTCAATTCACTGGTCAGTTTTTCTGGGCTAAAACTTTCTTCCAGATACTGCTTCATGTCCTCCTCTGTGTTCACATCAGCAAAGGTTTCCTGAAAAGTTTGCCTGCCAATGCGCTGGAGTAGCGGTAAATGGGCCATTGTAGCCCTGTTGATTTGTATCTCGTTCAAAGTCGGTGGTTGTTTTTCTGTTCAAGGATCATATCTGTTTCACACAACGCCACGACGGCACAACGAATAGGTTTTGAATGATTTATCTGCATCAGCGTCGTGGCGTTGTGGCGTTGTGTGAAAAATATCCCGTAGCATGGTGGCTAACGATGGCGAAAGTAAGCCCTTCCCTCATTTCTCAAAATTACATTTCCTTCTTCTTGCTCGCGTGCCACCATTCTTCGCCGTCCCAGAAAGTATCCCAACCAAGATTGCGGTACTTCTCATTGATCTCCACATCGCGCTCGCCGTAGGAGAACTCCGAGAGGATGTCGTTGGCAAAACTGAACAGGTCGCGCGACCAGATGACCGCGCGCTTCATGTCAGGCTTGGAGTAACTCGTCCAAGTGCCATCGAAGCGGTATCCGCAGCCGTCGGCGGGGGTGCCTTTGCTGAAAAACCACAGGCTCGGCTCCCGCTCTTGGCTCACCCCGATGTCCATCTTGAACGTGCCGAGAAACTGTCCGCTGGTGCTGAGCGAACGGTCTTCGTCAAAGCGGAATTCGCCGACCAGCGAGTAGTTCTTTTGAATATCCATCTCTTCAACCTCTTCCAAATCGAGATTGGGGTCGTTGAAGCGGGCCACCTGCTTGATTTCAATCAAGCCTTCAAAATTGCTGATGGTGGTTTTATAGCGATTTTTTCCCTTCACGGCGTACACGAAGGGGTCGTTGAAGGAGCGCTCTACGGAAGTGAAGATGAATTCGATGCGGCGGCGCTCGTCGCCATAGAAACCGTTATCGGGCCAGTCCACTACGAACAGTTCGCCCAGTTTCAGCCCGGCCAGTGTTTTCCAGGCCGTATCTCTCACCATAGGCTGAATGGCGATAGACCTTAGCGGGGCAGTAGTGTCGGCCAGCAGCGTGTCGCGGGCTTCTGCGTGGGTGGTTTTTACCATCTCCGTCAGGTCGGCAGCAGCGACGGGCGGGGCAGTGGTGGCGGCGTTTTGGTTACCTTTTGATTGGCATTGCCAGAGGGCTGCGAGGCAGCAGAAAAGAAGTAGGGTGCGCATAATTTTTAGAATGTGGTCAATGTGTGTCCGCCTACGCTTTGGCTTCGGCGGGTAAAAATGTGGTCAATGTGGAGAACGGCCCATATTGGGACCCATATTGGAGGTTCGACTTGAAGTCGAACCTCCAATTATCAGGTATGTGGGAATGGGTTAGTCTTGGCCACCAACTTTCTGGCTAAATCGCTGTAAATCAAGGCTTCCACCATCAGCAAATTGCCCACCCACGACAACCAGACCACCGTCAGGTAGGTCTCGATGGGCTTGGTTTCAAAG
>JAYSUY010000868.1:0-9384 GCA_043718855.1 Saprospiraceae bacterium
CACGGCTCTTTGTCCCAGCCCTCGCTTGGCTCGGCCCGCTGCTCGGCTTTTTTGGGCTTTGGCCCCACGCCCTCTCGTGGCAACTGTACTCCAACCTCCAGCCCGAAGCGACTTTTTATGTGGAAACGACACCCCGTTTTTTAACTAAAAAAAGCGACACCATCTGGGCCGCCAACACGCAGGACGACCCAAACAAAATCTTCCTTGACGACTGGGCGATGCGCGACCTCGGTGTGCCGATTTTCGCTTCGGAGCGCACGTTCCGGCAGGTGGGCAATTACCTTTGCGACTGCCGGTTCGCCCTCCCCGACAGTGCCGGGCTGTACATCCTGACCGTCAGCCGATGGGACAAATCGGCAAAGCGAGACGAAAAAATCCCGTGTAGGGACTTGACGAAATGACCATTCTCCACACCGCATACTTCCCCTCTGTACCTTGGTTTTCAACGCTTTGGAACCAGCCGACCATCGTGCTGGAAGCCTGTGAGCATTACCAAAAAGGCAGCACCCGCAACCGCTGCCACATCGCTGGACCCAACGGCGAGCAGCGGCTGAGCATCCCGCTCGTGAAGGGCAAGCATCAGCAAACGCCCATCCGGGAGGTGCGCATCGCTTACGACGAACCCTGGCAGCGGCAGCACTGGCGGAGCATCCGAACAGCCTACGGCAACGCCCCGTTTTTTGAGCACTACGCCGACGGGCTGGCCCCGTTTTTTGAGCGGCGCGTGGAGTTTTTGTTCGACCTGAACTGGGAGGTGTTGCAGTTTTTGATTCAAAAAACGGGGTGGCGCGGGGAGGTGCTTTTTTCGGAAAAATATGAGGGCGGCACGAACTTCAAACTTCAAACTTCAAACTTCACCTACCCCCAAGTTTTTGAAGAAAAAACCGGTTTTTTGCCCAACCTCTCCATGCTCGACCTGCTGCTGTGCTGCGGGAAGCAGTCGAGCGAAATCCTTGCACCCACCACATCCACCAATCGCCACATTCACATCGCATGACCGCACCTGACATCCTCCAAAAACTTGAAAATCAAAAAATTATGATCGTCGGCGACCTGATGCTCGACCGCTACCTGACGGGTACGGTGAGCCGCATTTCGCCCGAAGCCCCGGTACCTGTGGTGCTGCACCAGCACACCGACGACCGGCTGGGCGGCGCGGCCAACGTCGCGCTCAACGTGCGGGCGCTGGGCAGTACGCCCATCCTGTGCAGCGTAGCAGGCGATGATGCCGATGGTGCCGCATTGCTCCGCATCTTGCCCGCCAACGGCATCAGCGCGGAGGGTATCGTGTTGTCTGAAAGTCGCCGCACGACGGTGAAAACCAGGGTGTTGGGCAACAACCAGCAGATGCTCCGCATTGATCGGGAGGACACGCACGACCTCTCGCCAGAGGAGGAAAAACAACTGCTCGACCGCTACCGCGCCTTGCTGGATGCTCACGAGGTGCAGGCCGTGATCCTGCAAGATTACAACAAGGGCGTGCTGACTCCGGCGGTGATTGAAGCGGTGATCGCGGAGGCTCGCCAGCGCAACATCTTGACGGCGGTGGACCCAAAAAAGTCCAATTTTTTCGCCTATCAGGGCGTGACGTTGTTCAAACCCAACTTGAAAGAAATCCGCGACAGCGCACCGTTCGGGGTGCAAGCGCAGCCAGATTCGCTGCGCCAAGCCGCCGCCTACCTGCACGAGCACTTGGGCAACTCGCTGACGATGATAACTTTATCAGAAAAAGGGTTGTACCTCCACGACGGCACGGCAGGAACCCTGCACCCGACCATTGCCCGCAACGTGGCGGACGTGAGCGGCGCGGGCGACACGGTAATCAGCGTGGCCTCGCTGGCACTGGCCGCTGGGCTGGATTTGGACATCATTGCCGCACTTTCCAACCTGTCGGGCGGCCAAGTGTGCGAGTCGCCGGGCGTGGTGTCGGTGGACAGGGCGGTGCTGGAGCGGGAGTTGGGGGAATGGCTGGCCAATGTTTAGCGGACTTTCCAGTCCGCCAACCAACAAGCACCTTTAGCGGACCTCCTATTTCGCGCTGTCAACATGGCGGACTGGAAAGTCCGCCAAACTTAAATTTCGACTATGGAAATCACCGAAGTTTTTTACCCCCAAACCCGCCAAGAATGGCGCGACTGGCTCGCCTCGCACCACCAGAGCAAGACCGAAGTGTGGCTGCGCACATTCAGCAAGGCATCTGGCCAGCCCTCGGTGCCTTACGATGACTTTGTAGAGGAATGCCTCTGCTTCGGCTGGATTGACGGCACGGCGAAAAAGTACGACTCCGACAGTATGGTGCGGCGCATCACGCCACGCCGAAAAAAGAGTTTCCTCTCCGAACTGAACCGCCAGCGGATATGGAAACTGCAACAGCAGGGGCTGATGACTCCGGCAGGTATCGCGCCGATTGAGGCCCAAATCGGCTCGCCCGACGACCCCTTCGAGATGCCCGACTGGGTGCGGGAGCAGTTGCAGGCCGACCCAGTGGTGTGGGCCAATTTCGAGCAGTTCCCCCGGCTGTACCAGCGGCTCAAAATCGGCTGGATATCCGAAGCGGGCCAACTCCGGCAGGAGGAGATGCAGAAGCGGCTGAACTACCTCATCAAAATGACGGGGCAGGGGAAGTGGTACGGGACGCAGCCGCTCGAGGAAGTAAGAAGTGAGGCGTGAGGGGTGGGGAGAGAAAAAAAGTTCGTTGATTTGCCTCTCTTTGGCTGCGCCCGGTGTCCTTGCCACACCTCCACAGCCATAAGCCACCATCAAAAATGTACGAAGCCTCCCTCCTCATTGTAGACGACAACCCCGGCGTACTCAGCGCGGGCAAACTTTTTTTGAAACGCCACTTCGCCGAAGTGGACACCACCCGCGACCCCGAAGAAATCCCCACCCTGCTGCGCGAAAAACGCTACGCGCTCATCATGCTCGACATGAATTTCAGCCGCAGCACCCGCAACACCGGGCAGGAAGGCTTCCAGTGGCTCAGCCGCATTTTGGAGATTGACCCCGCTGCCATCGTGGTGCTCATCACGGCCTACGGTGATGTGGAATTGGCCGTTCGGGCCATCAAAAACGGTGCGACCGACTTCGTGCTGAAGCCCTGGGACAACGACAAACTACTCGCCACGCTACACGCCGCGCTCAAGTTAAAAAACAGCCAAGACGAAGCCAGTCAATTGAAATCCAAGCAGTTGGGTCGCAACTTGGCTGATGCCAGCGACCAGCCTGCGCTCATTTTCCAGAGCAAGCCCATGCAGCAAGTGTACGAAACGGTGCAGCGCGTAGCCGAGACGGATGCCAATGTGCTGCTGCTCGGCGAGAACGGCACGGGCAAGGATTTGGTGGCGCAGGCCATCCACTCGCAAAGCCGCCGGGCAAAGGAAAATTTCGTGAAAGTGGACATGGGTGCCATCACCGAGTCGCTGTTCGAGAGCGAACTGTTCGGCCACGTCAAGGGCGCGTTCACCGATGCCCGCGACGACCGCCCCGGCCGCTTCGAGGCCGCTGACGGTGGCACCATTTTTTTAGATGAAATCGGCAACCTCACCCTCGGTTTGCAAGCCAAACTGCTCACCGTGCTGCAAAACCGCACCGTCACCCGCGTCGGCAGCAACCGCCCCCGCCCGGTGAACGTGCGCGTGGTGGCAGCCACCAACCAGAACCTTTTCGATGCGGTGAAAAACCGCACGTTCCGGCAGGATTTGCTCTACCGCATCAACACCATCGAGATACAACTGCCCTCGCTGCGCGAGCGCACCGACGACATTGAGCCGCTGGCCCTGCATTTTTTGAAAGAATTTTCCCGAAAATATCAGCGCCCGGTGAGCGGGCTGAGCGCCGCGCTGCTCAAGGAAATGTACCGCTACGCTTGGCCGGGCAATGTGCGCGAGTTGCAGCACGCGGTGGAGCGGGCTGTTATCATGGCGCAGGGCGAAAAACTACAGCCCGAAGACTTTTTCTTCCGTCAAGCGGGCAACGGGCAAGACTTCGACCTGCCCACCATGAACCTCGACGACATGGAAAAACAACTGATCGTGAAGGCTTTGCAAAAATATCACGGCAACATCACGGAGGCTGCTGCCGAACTCGGCCTGACGCGGGCCTCGCTGTACCGGCGGTTGGAGAAGTATAATTTGTAGGATTTTGTAGCCTATCTTTGTTTCCTCCTAAAACCCGGCACCGAACACTGCATTGCGATCACAAAATGAGTTAAAACATGGGAGACATATCCGAACGCAAGTTGAAAATCATCCAATTGGTCATGCTCGCGCAGGATGAGCGCACTATGGCAGCACTCGAAGCGGCACTGGCCCGGCTCTTCGCCCACGAACCTCACTTGGTCAATATCCTCAAACCCACTCGGAAGCGCTTAGACCCAGAAGAACTCAAACGCCAGCAGCAATGGAAGCCCGTTGACCGCGCCGTATTTGACCGGTTGATTGAGGAAGCCGACATACAAGAACCATTAGACGAACTCTTAGCACAACTTACGCCATGAGGTACGTTTTGGACACCAACATCGTCCTTCACTATCTTCGGAAATCAGACTTGGCGCGGCGAGTAGATGATCAATTTACCCCAATATCCCCTGATAACGAACCGTTTATGCCAGTGGTAGTGAAAGGAGAACTCGAATCGCTTTCCATCCAAAACCGCTGGGGCGAGCAGCGTATGGAAAGGGTTGAGGCATTTTTAAACCAACTCATTACAGCCGACATCAACTCAGAAGATGTCATTGTTCGGTATGCAGAAATCGATGCTTTCTCACAGGGAAGACTTCCCGGCAAAGTGCTTGGAACCACTTCGCGCAACATGGGCAAAAATGACCTCTGGATTGCTTCCATTGCTTCTGTGTTAAATGCCATCCTTCTCACCACCGATGCCGATTTCGATCACTTGAACGGAATATTTCTAAGGGTAGAGCGAATAGCAGTTTGACAAAACCCTTGCTTTCCCTACCATTGCAGCCTAAAATTTAGACTGCAACATGACAAAAATTTCCCTCCTCCAGCGAAGATTAGGCACACACCACGTCCTCCTCCTCTTCCTATCCCTCCTCCTCACCCCTGTTTTTGCACAAAAAAGCAAAACCGCAGCGGTCCCGCCGCCACCACCGCCCCCAGCGGCAGCGGTCAATGAAACCCTACTTTCTTCCCTCCAATGGCGCAACGTCGGCCCCCACCGGGGCGGCCGTTCGGCAGCCGTCACGGGCGTAGCGGGCAAGCCTAATTTGTTCTACTTCGGAGCCACCGGTGGCGGCATCTGGCGCACCACCGACGGTGGTCGCACCTGGGAAAACATCTCCGACGGCTTCTTCGGCGGCAGCATCGGAGCCATCGAAGTGGCGCCCAGCGACAACAACGTGATCTACGTTGGCGGGGGCGAATGCACCGTGCGCGGCAACGTCAGCAGCGGCACCGGTATGTGGAAAAGCGAGGACGCGGGCCGCACCTGGAAATCGGCGGGCTTGACCAACAGCCGCCACATCCCCCGCATCCGCGTACACCCCACCAACCCCGATGTGGCCTATGCCGCTGTCATGGGCGACCTCTTCAAAGCCAGCAGCGAGCGCGGTCTCTACCGCACCCGCGACGGCGGCAAAACGTGGCAACGCATTCATACTGTGAACGATAATGTCGGCGCAGTGGACATTTGCCTCGACCCCACCAACCCGCGCATCATCTACGCTTCGTTCTGGAAAATACGCCGCACGCCCTACGACCTCAGCAGTGGCGGCGCAGGCAGCGGCCTCTGGAAAAGCACCGACAGCGGCGACTCTTGGACCGAAATCACCCGCAACGAAGGCCTCCCGAAAGACACCATCGGCATCATCGGCGTAGCCGTGAGCGCGGTGCGGCCCGACCGCGTTTTTGCCATCATCGAAAGCCAGACGGGCGGTGTGTTCCGCTCCGACGACGGCGGCAAAAAGTGGACGAAGGTCAACGACGACCGCAACCTCCGCCAGCGCGCCTGGTACTACACCCGCATCTACACCGACACAAAGGACGAGGACGTGGTGTACGTGATGAACGTGGCCTACCACAAGAGCAAAGACGGCGGCAAAACTTTCCAGTCGAAAAATGCCCCGCACGGCGACCACCACGACTTTTGGGTGGCCCCAGAAGACCCGAAACGCCTCATCATCGGCGACGACGGCGGCGCCCAGATCAGTTACGACGGCGGCGAAACATGGACCACCTACGGCAACCAGCCCACCGCCCAGTTTTACCGCGTCAGCACCGACAACCATTTCCCCTTCCGCATCTACGGGGCGCAGCAGGACAACAGTTCCGTGCGGATTTCGCACCGCAGCGACGGCGGCAGCATCACGGAGCGCGACTGGGAACCCACCGCCGGGGGCGAAAGCGGCCACCACGCCATCGACCCGACCAACAACGACATCATCTACGGCGGCGAGTATCACGGTTTTTTGAGCCGAATTGACCATAAAAACCGCACGATGCGCCCCATCAACGTGTGGCCGGAGGACAACATGGGACATGGCGCGGAGGACGCGAAGTATCGCTTCCAGTGGAATTTTCCCGTGTTTTTCAGCCCCCACGACCCGAAAAAACTCTACGCCGCCAGCAACCACCTCCACCTCAGCACCAACGAAGGCCAGAGTTGGACGACCATTTCACCCGACCTGACCACCAACGACCGCAGCCGCCAAAAATCCAGCGGCGGCCCCATCACGAAGGACAACACGGGCGTGGAATACTACTGCACCATCTTCGCCGCCGCCGAAAGCAAGCGGGTACGCGACCTCATCTGGACGGGCAGCGACGACGGCCTCGTGCAACTCACCCGCGACGGCGGCAAAACTTGGGCAAACGTGACCCCCGAAGAACTGCCCCGCTGGACGATGATCAACTCCCTCGAACCCGACCCCCACAACGATGGCGGCTGCTACCTCGCCTGCACAGGCTACAAGCAGGGCGACTACGCGCCCTATCTTTTCAAGACAAAAGACTACGGCAAAACCTGGACAAAAATCACGAACGGCATTGGCGCAGAACATTTTACCCGCGTCGTGCGGGCCGACCCGAAGCAGTCCGGCGTGCTGTACACGGGTACCGAGCAGGGCATGTACGTCAGTTTCAACGATGGCGGCTCGTGGCAAAAATTCCAACAGAACCTGCCCATCGTGCCCGTGACCGACCTGACCATCAAGGACGACCACCTCATCGCCGCCACTCAGGGCCGCGCCTTCTGGATCATCGACGACATCACGCCGCTGCACCAGATCGTGACCGCACCCGACTTCATGAGCAAGGGCAATCTGGCCGAAAAAGCCCTGCATTTGTTCCAGCCCGCCCCCTCATACCGCATGAGCGGCGGCTCGTTTAAAGGATCCAAAACCGCTGGCGAAAACCACCCGAACGGCACGGTGGCGCATTTTTTCCTGAAAAACAAACCCGGCGAGAAGGACACCGTGACGCTGGTGATTTTGGAAAATGACGGCGACACCATCAAGTTGTTTTCCAACCAAAAACTGCCCACTGCGTGGGAGAACCGGGGCGGCAAACTGAGCGACCTGAAAGCGGGCGGCAACAGTTTTGTCTGGAACCACCGCTACGCCGATGCCGAAAAATTCGACGGCATGATCCTCTGGAGTTACGACCTCGAAGGCCCGAAAGCCGTGCCAGGCACCTACCGAGTGCGCGTCACAGCAGCGGGCAAAACCGAGGAGCAGACTTTTCGCATTTTGGCCGACCCGCGCACCAACGTGTCGGGGCAAACTTTTGCCCAACAGTTTGATTTTGTGCAGTCTGTGGGTGCAAAACTCACCGAGGCCCACCGCGCCATCAAGGGCATACGCGAAGTGCGCAGCCAAATGAAAAGTGTGGGCGAGGGGCTGCCGAAGGACGACAAGTTCAAACCCATCCGCACCCTCTCGGCCAAGATGGACTCGACGATGACCGCTGTGGAGGAGGCCATCTACCAGACCAAAAACCGCAGCAACCAGGACCCGCTGAACTTCCCCGTGCGGCTCAACGACAAACTCGCCAACCTCATGGGGCAAACCCAAGAGGGCGACTTCCCGCCCACGCAGCAGGCCATTGAGGTGCGGGAAATGATCTTCCGCCTCACCGACGAGCAGTTGGCGAAGTGGAAGACCGTGAAGGAGCGGGATTTGCCCGAACTGAACCGGTTGGTGCGGGAGTTAGGGGTGGATTTGATACGGGTGAAGTAGTTTGAAGTTCGAGAGTTTGAAGTTCGAGAGTTTGAAGTTTGAAGTTCACATGAAACACAAGCGGCGGCACGGCGTAGAGCCGTGCCGCTGTCACAAACACAGTACCTTCGCCAGCAAAAATTAAAATGATGAGCGCATCAGACTTGCTCGATTTGATCAGCGGGGGCGAAACCTCTGCCGTTCAGTTTAAGGAGAACATCAGGAACGAGACCAGCCTCGCACAAGAAATAGCCGCTTTTGCCAACAGCGAAGGTGGCTGCATCTTGATCGGGGTGAACGACCAAACCGGAGCGACTACTGGCCTCACGTTCGACGACATCCGCCGTTTGGGGCAAATCATTTCCAATGCCGCGTCCGAACTGATAAAGCCCGCCATCTCCGTGCGCACCGAAACGATAGATGTCAATGGCACCAGAGTGCTGGCTATCCAAGTGCCCAAAGGGATTTATCCACCGTACAGGGATAATTTGGGGGCTATTTTCACCAAAAATGGCCCGGATAAGCGTAGGGTGAACTCCAACGAAGAATTGCTCCGCCTCTTGGAGCGGGGCAGCATGGTGTCGGCGGATAAAATGCCATTGCCCGGTTCGTCTGCCCGTGACTTAGACATGGACAGGTTTGAAGCCTTTTTCGAGAAAAAATTTGGCACTCCCGTACAAGAAGCCAATCTGCCTTTGGAATCGCTACTCCAAAACTTGAACCTCGCCAAAGACGGCCAACTTACGCTGGCCGGGGCCGTACTTTTTGGAAAAAACCCCGACAGCCTCCGCAGCGACCTGACGGTCAGGGCCGTCGCTTTCGCTGGCAACGACCTCGCTGGCACCACCTACCGCGATAGCGAAGACATCACGGGGGATTTAGAGACCGTGTTCCAAAAGTGTATGGGCTTCTTGAAGCGCAACCTGCGCTATACCCAGCAAGGGCAGAATTTTAACAGCGTAGGAAAACTCGAAATCGCAGAGGTTGCGCTCGAAGAGTTGCTCGTCAACGCCTTGCTGCACCGCGACTATTTTAAAAACTCACCGATTCGACTGCTCATCTTTGACGACCGTGTAGAGATTGTCAGCCCTGGTCGCTTGCCCAACGGCCTGACCGAAAACAGCATCCGGTTTGGTAATGCGGTCATCCGAAACAACACGTTGGTCGGTATCGGAACGCGCCTCCTGCCTTATCGAGGCCTTGGCTCTGGT
>JAYSUY010000869.1:0-3322 GCA_043718855.1 Saprospiraceae bacterium
TGCGCGGGCGCGAGTACCTCCTGAGCGAGGCGGTAAAAAAGGAAAAAATCAACCTTAAACCGGGTGCGGTACGCAGCAAATTAGAGTTAAAAATCAACCTGCAAACCACCACCACGGACACCACCACCAGTCCGCCCGCACTACAAAACCCTCAGGACGGCTGCCCTGATCTGGTGTTCGATACCGTATTTGTGTCGCGCTACACCGATAAAATGATGACCGTGCAGTATGTGCTGCGCAATCAGGGCAACCAAGCCGCTCAAATCTTGGGGCCGACCAAATCCCGTGACGACAACATGGCGGTGAATGTGTACTTCTCCGGCGGCCTGCGGCTCACGCGAGGGGCAATCTTGGCCAACGGCGAGTTCGTCCGCGAGGGCCGCGAGACGCTCGATGGACTGCTGCTGCCCGGCCAACAACTGCATGGCTATCTGGACATTAGCCTGAAAAACCGCACCCGCTTTTCTCCAAACCTTGTGCTGGAACTTGACCCATTTCAGTCAGTACCAGAGTGCGACCGAACGAATAATGTGTGGGGGGTGAAGGTGGAATATTGAAGGGGTTGTTGATTTGGGGAGGCGGGGATTTGGGGATTTGACACGACAAGAAAAAAGGCCGCGCTGCTCCTTCGCAACGCGGCCTTCGATATTGATCATGTATGTACGCCTAAGGGATGGGGGGGAACGATGAACTATAAACGATGAACTATGAACGTGACACAAACTCTGTTTCCGTTCATAGTTCAAAGTTCATCGTTCTCCCACGATGAGTTTCCCGGTGGCTACGGGCTTGCCATCAGCGGTAAGCCTGTAGTAGATTAACCCAGCCGGGAGTTGATCGCGGAACAATCGGAATGTAGGATGATGATGAAAAGCAGTCAATAGTTTTCGGCCTTGCGCATCGAACAGATCGAGCGCGTAGGTGTCGGCTTGTACGCCCTTGACTTCAAAATCTGCGCTGGTGCCAAACGGATTGGGCGAAATCAGCACCTCCGCACCAGGCCAAGCGATATCCTTCGTTTTTGAAATAAATTTCAGGAAAGAGTCGCGTTCGCAGACGGTGTGGAAAGTCTCGCCCGTCAGGACGGGAGCGTTGAAGTCAAAGTAGATAGCAGCGCGGTTGCGGATCGTGGTGTTGCAAGGCAAGCCTTCACGCTGTGCGATGCGGAACCGGACGAAACCCTCGCTCGCGCTGCTACCTGGTAAAAGATTAGCATTGGGGAGCGTAAACTGAACGATGCCGTTGCCATACAGATCGAAATCATAAGCATGACTGGCAGCGCCGGGGCGGACGGTGGCAGGGTCAAGTTCCGACGGCAACGTGTCGCGGATGATGACTTGCTGCACAGTGTCCAGCCCCGAATTGCGAAATTGGATTAAAAAATCTAAATCGGTTTGTGGTTCGACGTATTTAGGCCCGCCATAGCCTTTGGGATGACCTCTCTTAAGGTTCGTTGGAGTAAAATCGGTTTCTGTGCTTTCTTGGCAATCTGTAGCTATGAAGTCGTCGGCATCATCTTCCGGGAACATGGTGTAGTAGCCGGTCGAGAAGCTCGGATTATTATTGGCAACGCAGGCCTCCACAGCAGCCGTGGGATAGCCTTCGCCCGGGTAGCCGGGGCTTTGTTTGGCGATGATGCGGAGGGTTTTGCCTTCGTTGGAAGGTGGGGCTTTGTACACCAGAGCTTCTTCCCCTGGCTCTAAATCCGTTATTTTGGGTGGGTTGTTGGGATCGGTGAGCATGACAATATCCTCTGCGATCACATACTCCACCAAAGTTGTCAAATCGCCAAAGCCTACATTTTTCAAGGATAACTTCACTGTATCATTATCACAGGAAGCTAAGGCTCGTATGATGGAGCCGTCCCAAATGGGTGGTTTGACACAAAAACTATCCGGGTAAATATGGGCCTCTACGCAGTGCGCTTGGCCCACTAATGCATCACAGTCCAATGCCGCAGTGACAGAAAAAATGCCGCAGTCTCCGTAGTCTAAGGCACCCACTGGATAGCGGTAGGTGTTGGTTCCGGGCAATTGAGTGCCTGCAATTGAACTGTTTTTGACTGTCAGGGCTGGATCAAATTTGACATCTACATAAGTTCCCTGAGAAGGTGCAGTGCCAAAGTTGCAGTAGCGCACCGAGTAGATGTTGTCTGTGCAGTGGCGCAGTACCGGGGTAGAAACGTCTACTTGGTTGTTGGGACAACCAAATTTGGATTTTACCGCTACCGGTACGGACACCGTATCGTAAAAAGCAGGAACAACCGCCGTGACCGTTGGTGTGCAGCCTTCCCAATATTCGTTGGGTGGGAAAAGTGTCAGGGTGTAAGTACCCGTATCCACCGCAATGTTGAACTGTCCTGTTGAGTTGGTCACCGCGTAGCGGTAGGCGAAAGTGGGGCTCTCCACCCGCACAATCCAGTTCGCTAAGTTGGGTTCCAAGGTGTCCTGCTGGCAATTACCGCTAAAATCGCGGAATACATTACAGTCAATGTAACTGGTGAACACCTCGCCATTTTTGCCCGTTTTGACTAAATACGCAAATATCGGTGAACCGCCAGCAAGATCAAGATATTGGTCGGCAGAGCCTCCCACTACAACTCCGCCATCGGGGGTAGCCAATACTGCATTGCCTTGTTCCCCACTGGATTTGCCAATATTGGTTTCCCACACCAGATCACCTGCTGAGGTGAATCGCGCCACATAAACATCCTCAAAACTTCCTTTTTCAATTGTTCCTCCAACGGAAAGGTCTCCATTGGAGGATTGATCTACATCATAAAAACTGGTTTTTGGAATGGCCTCATTCCAAATTGGATTATTGCTTGTGCCTGTTCCATCAATTTTAGATAGAATACCTTCTCCTTGACCATTGGTAGAGGCGGATTGACCAGCAATCACGAAATGCCCATCACTGGTGCTGACAACCGATCGAGCAATATCGTCTTTGCCAGCGATGTCGTAGTTGCGATCCCAAATCAGATCACCATTGGCGACATTGATGCGCGCCACATACATGTCTTTGTTGAGACTGGCAATGGTGGTTTGTACTTCGCCTACCACCACCAAGTCACCGTTGGGAGCAAGGGTCAGCGAATAACCGCGTTTTCTGTACAGAGCGGGGCTGTAGTTTTTGGCCCAGATCAGATTGCCCTTAGAATCGGTACGGGTGACAAAAAGTGCTTCATCTCCATCCCCATTCACCGTCTGATACCCACAAACGACCAAATCCCTGTTGGGGAGTTCGACCAAACCAAAACCTTCGTCCTGCCGAACAGGGGTGCCAAAGGATTTACTCCACAAAATTTTTCCGAAAGTGTTAA